>JBJOND010000046.1:0-21005 GCA_046052065.1 Bacteroidota bacterium
GAACCTACTTCAATCATATCAGGTAATATACGATGTTGCGTGCCATGCATTTTTTCAACGCCTTCAATTACTAGCATGTTTGATCCGATACCTGTAATTTTTGCACCCATGGCATTTAGCATTTTGCAAAGCTGTTGCAGATAGGGCTCGCAAGCGGCATTGTAAATAGTGGTTGTCCCTTTTGCCATCACCGCAGCCATCACAATATTGGCTGTTCCTGTTACAGATGCTTCATCGAGATGCATGTAAGTACCTTTCAGTTCTTTTGCCTCAACAGTAAAAAAGTTCTCTGTTCCGTCGAAGTCGAACTTAGCGCCTAAATTCTGAAATCCGATAAAGTGCGTATCTAATCTTCTACGTCCAATTTTATCACCACCTGGTTTTGGAATACTAGCTTTACCAAAACGCGCTAACAACGGACCAACAATCATAATTGAACCACGTAGTGCAGAGGCTAACTTTGCAAACTCTTTCGTTTGCAGATAGTCCATGTTTACATTCGATGCTTCGAAAGAATAAACGTTGGCTTTGATTCGCTCTACTGCAACTCCCATTTTTTCAAGGAGTTCAATCAATTTTAAAACATCTCTGATTTCAGGAACGTTTTCAATGATTACTCGTTCGTTAGTAAGTAATACCGTACAAAGCACTTGCAATGCTTCGTTCTTTGCACCTTGAGGTTCTATACTACCCGATAGTTTAGTTCCTCCAATAATTTCAAAGCTAGTTCCTGTTGCCACTTGAGTTTGATTATTTTCCACGGTTAAATCCATTACGTTTTTTTCCCGAACGATGATTTTTGTTGTTGTTGTTATGTTGATGACGGTTTCTACTAGTGTCCTGTAAATCGACAAATTTTGTAGCCAGTTTCGTATCTTCTTTCACTGATAACAATCCACCAGAAAATTCTTTTAACTGATCAAAAATTAATTCATCACTAACCGTATCACGATTCCAAGTAAGGTAACTCGCCTTCATGAAATTCGCAATTTGCTCTATTACATTTTCGCGCTCTGCACCTTCTTCCATATTCTTCGCTTCTGCAATCATTTTCTCGACGATGCTTCCATAGTGGCGCATGCGGATATTCTTTTGGGGGTAGGCGATAGGTTTAGGCTTCTTACTAACTATCTCAGGATCTGGCATAGGATAAGGCGCTTCGCAATCTAGGTTAAAGTCAGATATGATAAACAAATGATCCCATAATTTCTGACGATAGTCCGTCATGTCTTTTTGCTGAGGATGTAAAACAGCCATTGCATTGACAATTGTTTTGGCAGCAGCAGATCGCTCTTCTTTAGTAGGTAATTCTTTTGCATAATTTACCATTTCTTGAATGGCGCGTCCGTATTCGGGAAAAATGAGCGATGCTCGGGAGGTATTATATTCCATTGATTAAAATAAATCTTGATTTTAAAGCAGGATGCTATCAAAAGCTTTCACTGCATAACAACAAAATTAACCGATTATTATATCAAACAGAAAATAATCAAGGTTAAATTTCAACACGCAAGGTACAACAAAAATGGCTTAGTTCAATATTTTAAGTTTCGCAAATTTCAGTAAGAGTTGTTTCTGTCCTTCTTGCTCAAATAAAATAATGGCCTTGCTCTCTGGGAATCGCCCTTCAATGCTAATGACTTGGCCATTTCCAAAACGCTGGTGATTCACATTCATGCCCACCTGAATCTTCGATGGTTCATCCGCTACAAAGTCGCTGTTGGCAGTACTGGAAGCAGGTTGTGCATTGGTGACTTTTTTAAATCCCGCAGGTATGCCACTTGGCTTTGGAGGTGTTGTACTTTTAGGCGCCTCTGTCTTTTTCTGAATTCCATTTTGATTCGTATAGCGCTGCTTCATGCCGAAGTTGTTTCCGCCTCCCCATGAGCTTCGCGTATCATCATCATTAAATGTTCTTGCTTTCGGAACTGTGTTTATAATCTCTAAACAATCTTCATCTATCTCTTCTAAAAAACGACTCGGTGCAGAGTTCACTAGGTTGCCCCATTTATAACGACTCACCGCATACGATAACGTAAGCTTGCGCTCTGCACGCGTAACTGCTACATAAAACAATCTTCGTTCTTCTTCTAATTCAGTACGTGAATTCAATGCAAGTTGTGATGGAAATAAAGCTTCTTCCATTCCAACAACAAACACATTCATAAACTCTAATCCTTTTGCACTGTGTATGGTCATTAGCATTACCTTGTTATCGTCATCATCTTTATCATTATCTGCATCCGTTAACAACGCAATATCCTGTAAGTATAAATCCAATGTTCTAATGCCATTCTGTGCTATTTCCGCTGATGGTACTTCTAATGGTACTTCTCCTGAATCACAAAACTCTTTAATACCATTCAATAATTCCTGCACGTTTTCATAATGACTAATCCCTTCCGGTGTTCTATCCGCATACAACTCGCTTAGTAGTCCGCAAGCACCTGCAATATGATGTGCGAGGTCATAGGCATTATATGTAGGTAACATAATCTGCCAGCTCTTCACCATTGTTGCAAAGGCACTGATTTTATCTCTTGTTCCTGAGTTAAGCTGCGTACTTCCTGTTTCTACATTGCATAAAGTCTCCCACAAGCTTTTCCCTTCATTAACTGCGGTCGATACTAATTTATCAAGCGTTGTTTTACCAATTCCACGAGTAGGGTAGTTGATAATTCGCTTAACAGCTTCTTCATCGCTGGGATTAATTGCTAATCGGAAATAAGCTAATAAATCTTTAATCTCTTTTCGATTGTAAAACGATGTACCACCATAAACACGATAAGGAATATTCAATCGTCTCAACGCTTCTTCCATCGAGCGCGACTGTGCATTGGTGCGATATAAAATGGCGAAATCTTTATTGTGCAATTGGTGGTTCATCTTTTCTTGAAAAATAGAGTTGGCTACCATATTGCCTTCTTCATTATCAGAAAGCGATTTAATTACTTTTATTTTTTCACCGTAGTGATTATCGGTCCAAACATCTTTTTTTAATTGATGTTTATTTTTTGCAATGATGCTATTTGCAGCTTGTACAATCATTTTTGTACTACGGTAATTTTGCTCAAGTTTAAACGTTCTTAATTCAGGATAATCTTTTTCAAAATTTAAAATGTTCTGAATATTTGCTCCGCGAAAAGCATAGATACTTTGTGCATCGTCACCTACCACACAAATGTTCTCATGCTGCGCAGATAATTTTCTCACAATCACATACTGCACATAGTTCGTATCCTGAAACTCATCCACCATGATGTACTTGAATTTATTCTGATACTTGTACAATACATCTGGATGCTCTTGAAATAATTTCCAGGTGTAATATAAAATATCATCAAAGTCCATAGCCGAAGCATTGAAGCATCGCTTGCTATACATTTCAAAAAGTGTAGCAGTTAGCGGGCGACCAGTACTTTTATCTTCACTCAACACTTCTGGATTATGTGCGTATTGCTGCCAGTTATATAAATTATTTTTTGCGCTCGAAATACGGTTTAATACAACCGAAGGTTTATAAGTTTTATCATCTAAACTTTGCTCCTTCAAAATGTCGCGCATCAAACTTTTACTATCATCACTATCGTAAATAGTGAAGTTGGTTGGGAATCCGATTTTATCCGCTTCAATTCGTAAAATTTTTGCAAATACCGAGTGAAAAGTACCCATCCATAAGTTCTTCGCTTCCGTTCCTGCCACCTTATTAATACGCTCTTTCATTTCTCGAGCGGCTTTATTTGTAAAGGTTAAAGCCAATATCTGAAATGCATCAACTCCGTTATTTAATAAATGGGCTATTCGAAAGGTTAATACTCTTGTTTTTCCTGAGCCAGCACCTGCAATAATCATCACTGGTCCCTCTGTCTGAACAACTGCATCACACTGCGCTTCGTTTAATTGTTGTAAATATTCTGACATAAGCCACAAATATACATCTTCACTTTCTGATGAAAGGAATTTTCAAGCATCAGAAAGCTGATTTTTAGTAAATAGTTTTTAACAAATCGAGGTTGTGGACTCATCCATCGAAAATAAAAAATGCGTAATATTGAAGTTTAATTGATAACCATGAATACATATTTACGCGCAATCATTTTAATCTTATTGATTTCCATATTTTCAACTGCTTTAAAAGCACAATGTCCTTCAGGCTATGATATTATCAAAGTCGAACTTTTAACTGATGGTTACCCGCAAGAAACCAGTTGGAATATTTACAGTAATACAGGTGCTATTTTGCTTTCAAGTCAGCCAGCAATGGGGGTTTCCTCATTTTATGCTGATTCGATTTGTGTTCCAACTGGAACATGTATAAAATTCATCATTCAAGATACTTACGGTGATGGAATTTGCTGTAGTTATGGTATTGGTCATTATACCTTATCAGTTAATGGTGTTGTTGCCGATAGTGGCGGACAATTCACTTTTTCTTCAACATCGTATGTAAATTGTCCTCCAGGCTCATATTGCAATGATGCATTCGTCGCTTACCAAGATACAATCTATAATTCCGTTGGTCCATCTACCTGGTATGAATTTATTCCTGACTCAACAGGTATGTTTAACATCAGCGCATGTTTTCCTGATAATACTTGCAACACACGTTTGTGGGTGTATGATTATTGTAATGGTTTGATTTGGGATTCGCTTCAATACGGAACGATTTATTATAACGACGATGCCTGCGGACTTCAGTCTTATTTGCCTGCAGGTTTACAAGCTGGTCAAACGTATTACATTCGTGTAGGTGGCGACTATTCTTGCATCGATAGTACTATCACCTGGCAAATTACTTATGGCGGACCTGTAGTTGGCTGTATGGATTCGACCGCGTGTAATTTTAATCCGCTTGCTATCATCGATAATAATACATGTGTTTACCCAGGTGATCCAAATTGTAATCATGGTCCCGATTTAGTAGTCGATCAAAATGTATTACGTAATTCGCTTTATGTTTCTTCCATCAATGGTAACGATGTTTGTTTAATTGGCGAAGGATGTACTTCAGGATATGGTCAACGTGATATTATTAATTTTACAACACGTATTTCCAACGATGGTGATCAGGATTATTATATCGGTCCGCCACAAACCGGAAACTCGCAATTTGTTTTTGATAACTGCCATGGACATTGGCATTACGCAGGTTATGCGAAATATGAATTATACGATTCGTTGCAGAATGAAATGCAGGTAGGATTTAAAAATGGATTTTGCGTGCTTGATTTAATGTGCTTTACTGGAACAGCAAAATATGGTTGTAGTGATATGGGGATCTCTGCTGGTTGTGCCGATGAGTATAGCTCTGGATTGCAATGTCAGTGGATAGATATTACCGATGTGCCCGATGGAAAATATACATTAGTGGTTAAAGTAAATTGGGACGAGTCACCAGACAAACTAGGGCATGTTGAAACAGATTATTCGAATAATGCTGCGTATATGTGCTTTAATTTATCACGAGCAACCGGAAGTGTTGTCGCAACACTTAATAATACACCCTTCTGTGTTCCGATTGTCGATTGTTTAGGTGATACATTCGGGTTAGCAAAGAAGGATTGTATTGGTGATTGTAATGGCTCGCGTTTGGCGGGCGATTGGGACATAGATGCTGATCGTGATTCTATTGATTTAGTTAATTACTGTATCGATATTGTTAATCTTGCTAATGTAGCTCCTTGCAACGATTTAAATGGTGACAATACGTTAACTGTAACCGATGCAGCTAGATTGAATGGTTGTATTCGTGATTCTGCAGGAACGCATACCCATCCTAATGGAACAAGTATTTCGCATTCACATTGTGATTTTCCTAAAAATTTAAAGAATGTTTTGCAAACTGTTTATATCAGCATCGATAGTGTAAATACACAAGATAAATTTATTGATGTAGCTATTGCTAATCCTGATGGACGATTACTTGCTGTAGATTTTCACATCTCTGGATTAATTATCGATTCAATCAAAAATATTAGTTCGCTCTTTAACCCTTACATTGCCTTTGTCCCAGCTAATGGTAGAGTAGTGGCACTGGCTTTCGATGAAGTATCATTAACTAAGCAGAACATCGCTGTTCCACTGTTTAGAATTTATTATCAGTCAACAACTTCAACGTTGGTATGCATTGATAATTTCTATGCAGCTGTAAATTCAGATTATGAAGAGGCGAATCGCACTATTGTTAACGGATGCGTTACCATTAATACTACCGGTGTCGGATATGTGTCAAATAGCGGATTACTAACTGCTGCACCAAATCCTTTTAAAAATACCATCAATGTAAATTGTCCAACATTCAACGGACAAAAAGTGATGATTAATATTGTAAATCCACTCGGTCAAATAATTCAAACAAAAACGGTAGAGCATTTTAATAGCCGCGATTACCAACTAGAAACAGACAATCTTCCCGAAGGAGTTTATTTCTTAGAGGTAAAAAATGATAACATCACGCTCTCTACGCGCATCATCAAAGTGAACTAATAAAACATCAATCCAATAAAAAACCCTGTAGTATTCACTACAGGGTTTTTTATTATCCTATAATTATTATTTCAATCGCTCGCGAATATCTAAACGATGCTTTCTTGCAGTATCTAGAGCAATGTCATAACCTGCATCCATATGGCGAATAACTCCCATACCTGGATCATTATGTAATACACGCTTCAAACGCGCATCTGCATCAGCAGTTCCATCTGCAACAATCACCATTCCTGAGTGAATAGAATATCCCATTCCAACACCACCACCATGATGTAAGCTTACCCACGATGCACCACCGGCTGTATTAATCAAAGCATTTAATATTGGCCAGTCGGCAACAGCATCAGAACCGTCTAACATCGCTTCTGTCTCACGGTTAGGGCTAGCCACAGAACCAGTATCTAAGTGATCACGACCAATAACAATCGGAGCTTTTACTTTTCCTGTTCTTACTAATTCATTAAACAATAAACCTGCTTTCTCTCTATCACCTTGACCAATCCAGCAAATACGAGCAGGTAATCCTTGAAACGCAATTCGTTCTTGCGCCATTTTTATCCAACGATGTAATCCAACATTATCTGGGAATAAATTTAGGATAGCCTCATCCGTTACACGAATATCTTCTGGGTCGCCTGATAAGGCAGCCCATCTAAAAGGACCTTTTCCTTCACAAAACAACGGACGAATATATGCTGGTACGAAACCAGGGAAATCAAATGCATTTTTAATTCCACGCTCTTGTGCACGAGCTCTTAAATTATTTCCATAGTCAAATGTAATTGCTCCCATCGACTGTAAATCTAACATCAACTGTACGTGCTCTGCCATTGCATCATAGCTTAGGTCTACTAAATGCTTCGGATCTTTATCGCGTAAAACATTTGCTTCTTCATTCGATAAACCTTCAGGTAAATAACCAACTAATGGATCGTGCGCCGATGTTTGATCAGTTAAAACATCAGGAACAATTCCGCGCTCTTTCATTCTGCGAAGTAATTTCACTGCTGTACAAATTACACCAATCGATTTATTTTCTCCGTTCGCTTTAAACTCCAATGCTAAATCAATTGCTTTATCGATATCATGTTCAATCACATCTAAGTAACGCGTCTCGATACGCTTTTGTGCGCGCCATTCTTCTACTTCAGCAGCAAGGCAAACACCTTCTGCCATCGTGATGGCTAATGGCTGAGCTCCACCCATACCACCTAAACCTGCTGTAACACATAAGCGTCCTTTTAACGAACCACCAAAATGTTTTTCTGCAACAGCATTGAACGTTTCATAAGTACCTTGAACAATTCCTTGCGAGCCAATGTAAATCCAAGAGCCAGCAGTCATTTGTCCATACATCATCAACCCTTTCTTCTCTAACTCATCAAAATGTTCCCACGTAGCCCACTTCGGTACCAGCTGCGAATTACTGATTACTACACGAGGAGCATCCTTATGAGTTGGAAGAATCGCAACAGGCTTTCCACTCTGCACAACTAATGTTTCATCATCGTTCAAATCTTTCAGTGCTTTCACAATTAAATTAAACGACTCCACATTACGAGCTGCTTTACCACGTCCGCCGTACACAATTAAATCCTCTGGGCGCTCTGCCACATCGGGGTCGAGGTTGTTATGCAACATACGCAAAGCAGCCTCTTGAATCCATCCTTTGCAAGTCAAAGTAGTACCTGTTGGCGTTTTCGTTTTCGATAAATCCAGTTTTTCCTGATTGGTTGAAGTAATCATAGTTTATTTATTTTCTTTTGGGCGTTTCCCTGAATTATAGTCTTGCTTCGCAATCCAAACTTCAGGGTCGGGCTTTCCACTTTTATCTTTTTTGCGGACAAAAAAGGATAACCGTTCCAATCCCTAACGCATGTATTTAATTTAAGTTTAAAATCTTGTTCATTTATTTACCCTTTTGCGTCTGCATCAGGGTTCTTTTTTTTCTGCATTTTATTCTTGTAATCCCAAGGGCAGTGCTTGCAACCACTCTGACAACAATGACCTCTTTTCAAATGGTATTTCTCTGTAAAAACGATAAAACCTTCCGGCGAAAGGTAATAATCCTCCTTATCAAATTTATCCGCAAATCCCATGGGGCAAAGGTACTGAATCAGTGTCAGATTTTAAAAGGGGGCAATTTCGTCCAATAAAAATCGGGATGAATGCTTAGTGCTAATAACGAATAAAGTCAACTATCATTTTAGTCCGTAATTTAAACCAATAGTTAAATTTGTAGAGCTTGTCTTTATTTCTTTTGAAAAATATAAGTTTTCATCCCAATTTCCTATGTTGGAAAGTCCAATTTCATTAGCTAAGATAATAGTTCCTGAAATCTTAGATTTAATTTTAAATTTCAAACCCAATTGAGTAATTAGGCCATAGTCGTCATTATTATATTGATCTGAAATATCTATTGGCAATTCGGCATTTTCGATTTTAAGTAATCTTGGCGAATTGTCATAAACAGCCGTAATTAAACGTGAATAATAGAAACCTAGTCCAAAAAAATATTTTACATTTTTACCAATGCAATAATTATATGTGATTGGAATTTGCAAATAATTGTTCCTGAATATTGAACTAGATTCACCAATTTTGTTTCCATTGTTATCCGTAAATGTGGTTTTTTCTTTACTTATGATTCCTTTTTGACTGTAATTAATACCTGTTCTTAAAAATGACTTTCTAGATTTTGAAAGGTTAAAACTAGTTGAAATTCCTATGTTTTTATTTATTTGGGGTTTGTAGATTTTAAGTACGTCGTCAAAAATCAAATTTGTCTTTGCAATTCCGCCGAAAACACCAAAATCATATTTGAAAGTTTT
This sequence comes from Bacteroidota bacterium, assembly GCA_046052065.1. Classification (GTDB taxonomy): domain Bacteria; phylum Bacteroidota; class Bacteroidia; order AKYH767-A; family OLB10; genus CAINEC01. The sequence continues at coordinate 9,321 of JBJOND010000046.1, forward strand.
ATCTTCTTTTGACAAATCTTGACTATTAAGAATCGAATGATTCGATAAAATTATAAGAAGTAAAATGAGCTTTTTCATTAGTTTTATATTATTCAAAACAAAAATATAAAAAAATATTAAATAGAAATTAATTCAGCCACCAACGAATAAACGATTGGAACAAAATTTTCCATTTCCTTAATTCTGAATTTTCCAGGCTCCGATTCTGTTAAAAACGACATACAATTGTAAGGCGAATAATCATATTCCTGTAAAGCTGTAATTTTTAGTCCTTGTTTAGTTAAAGCACTTACCACCTCCCCAATCGAATGATTCCACGTAATAGTAGTAAATGGCTCGCCGCTATCACGCGATGCATAGGAGCCTGATTCTGTTTCTATGATTGCATCTTGCTTAAAATAGGAGTAAGTAATTTTAGTAAAGTCGTTATCATACATCCAGATAACAGGATGAAACTCCGCAAAAATAAAATTGCCATCAGGCTTTAAATAATGATTCACGATTGCCGCCCATTTATCAATATCGGGTAACCAACCAATTGTTCCGTAGCTAGTAAAAACAATATCGAACTTTTCGTTTTGTAGATAATCGGGCAAGCTGTATAAATCACAACAAATAAAATTTGCATTAAGTCCGATTTGATCATTTAAAAGTTTTGCCTTTTCAATTGCGGCCTCTGAAAAATCGACACCCGTAACTGTCGCACCCATTCGCTGTAGCGAAAGAGTATCTTGTCCGAAGTGACATTGCAGGTGTAAAATTTTCTTTCCACGCACATCTCCTAAAAGATTTAATTCAATTTCGTTTAACGTATTTTTTCCATTAATAAATGCAGGGGTATTATAAAATTCGGAATGAAAGTGAAGCTCTGTCTTTCCATTCCAAGATGCTTTGTTAAGTTTGATATAATCGTTTGGATTCATGATGTGAAGGTAGTGGAAAAATGTGTTTGGGTTTCATATTTGCTTTTACCGTTCATTGGTCGCTGAGGGTCTCGAAGCGCAATGAACCAGCCGTATATTAAAATCTAAATTTTGGAATTACAATTCACCCTTCGCCGATCGAGAGCCTCACGGACCGAATGGTGTCTAACGGAAATGCTTAATTCAACCCAATCCCTTATTTTTACCCTCAATGCTCCAAAACCCCCATCAAATCCCCATTCAAAAAGTAACTTTCCCTGATTCGGAAATCAGCAATGTTTCCGTATTGCGACTCGATGCGATTGATCGGTATTTGGGAGGGAATAAATATTTTAAACTGCTGTTTAACATCGATGAAATAAAAAAAGAAAATCATCAAACCATAATCACTTTTGGAGGAGCGTACTCTAATCACCTAGCAGCGTTTGCTTCGCTAAGAGAATTATTTCCGAATAAAAATTTTATAGCCATCGTGCGCGGCGATGAATCTATGATTGAAAAGAGTCTAACGTTAACGAGGTTACGTGGTTTGAATGTAGATATCCAATTTGTGCATGCAGGTCTTTATCGCGAACTATGCAATAATGTTAAACATGATTATTTTAATCAGTTTTCTAATGCATTAGTTCTTCCCGAAGGAGGATCTAACCAATTAGCTGTTAAAGGTTGTCAAGCAATCACCGATTATATTCCAGCAACATTTAATCATTTAGTATTGCCCATCGCAACGGGCGCAACAATGGCTGGTATTATCCGCGGACAACAATCAAATCAAACGGTGCATGGTATTGCAGTGTTGAAGGGCAAGGACTTTCTTCAAAATAATATCGAAGCGTTTTTATCCAACGGAGAAAAAAAAAACACCTCAAACTATACTCTTCATGATGGCTATCATCATGGTGGTTATGCAAAAACAACAAACGACTTACTGCAATTTGTAAGTCAGTTTAACGAGGTAAACGATTTCAAAATTGAACCGATTTATTCGGGTAAGCTATTTTATGCATTGAGCAAAATTCTTTCTAACGGACTCTTTTCTGCTGCTGATAATATTCTAGCAATTCATACTGGCGGTTTACAGTATCTGCCTTCCCATTAACAATACAATGTTCATTAACACGTTTTACATTGGTAGAACCCCTTCTATTCTGTTGTAAATTTGAAGCATGAAAAAGCTTGCCCTTCTAACATTTCTACTAGGATTATTCATTACACCTTCCATCGCACAAGATGAACCTCGCTTAACAGCTGAACAATATATTTCGCAGTTTAAAGATGCTGCGATTGCTGATATGAAAAAGACGGGAGTACCTGCATCAATCACAATGGCGCAAGGTATGTTTGAGTCAGATTACGGAAATAGTTCATTAGCGAAAGTTGCGAAAAATCATTTTGGTGTGAAGTGTCATAAAGACTGGGGTGGTGATACGTATTATATGGATGATGATGCACCCAACGAATGTTTTCGTAAGTATAATTCGGTAGAAGAGTCGTACGATGATCACAGTAATTTTCTTCGCACTCGTGATCGTTACAAGTTTTTATTTGACCTTTCAATAACAGATTATAAAGGTTGGGCAAAAGGATTAAAGCAGGCAGGTTATGCTACTAATCCCGCATATGCTGATAAGCTAATTGAAATTATCGAGCGTTATAATTTGCAAGTAATGGATGAAGGTGGTACTCCACATCCAATTGCAGATGTAAAAGTCGAGAAGAATAAAGAGAAGAAGAAGGATGTAGTTAACGAAGATAATAAGCCTATACGCGTGAAGGTTACTCCGCGAGTAAAAGTGCTTAACGGATTAGCTACGATTAACAATGTTCCTTTTGTGTACGTTGAAAAATCTGATTCCTATTTAAAAATTGCAAAGCAATATAAACTGGAACTCTGGCAAATTTTAGAATACAATGAAGCAGAGAAAAATGATATACTCCATATTGGTGATATTGTTTTCCTGAATCCTAAAAAGGGTAGAGCAGAAGTCGAAACCCATACTGTGAAAGAAGGCGAAACGATGTATGATATCGCGCAGGCCTATGGTGTTCGTCAGAAGAAAATTTATCAGATGAATAATATTGTTCCGGGTGCAGCATTAACTGCGGGACAAGAACTGAAAATGCGCAAGATTGTTATTTGCGGAATCGTATTTTAATTACCAATTGATTTTTTCTTTAAGTTTCACGCAGTAGTCTTTTATTTCGTTGCGTGTCTTTTCAAATGCTTGATGAATTTCATCTTCCGTTCCGTTTAGTTTTGATGGATCAGAAAAAGAATGATGAATTCGAGTTGCACTGCCTGGTATATATGGACAATTTTCTGCTGCATGATCGCATACGGTTAGTATTATATCAAACGGAATTTCTAAATACTCATTTACGTTGTTAGAAGTATGATTCGAAATATCAATGCCATCTTCTTTCATGATAGCAATGGCTCTTGGATTAACTCCATGCGTTTCGATGCCTGCACTATACACATTCATTTCGTTGCCATAAAAATGGTGTAGGTAGCCATGTGCCATTTGACTACGACAACTATTTCCCGTGCATAAAACAAGAATATTCTTTTTCATACCAATAGCCATAAAAGGTTTATGAGTGTAAATCGTGGGTCGAATCCATATTCAATATTCAACGCAATTAGGCCAACAATAATAACAATAGGTTTTTTGTATTTCTTTACTAATTCCATAGTTGTTTAGCAGCAACCACTGCCAGGTTTACAGGTTGTTGAGGTTAGTTCTGATAATTGTACTTTTTGTTTTGCATCAGGTATTCCACATTGGTCGGGCGCGAGACAAGCAGTTTGCTTACTGCATAACATAAATTTTCCGTTAGCAAACGATACGTCATAACGACCAATAGTACTTTCTTGATATTCTATTTCTATTGGTAAATCTTCTTGATTCCAAAGGTTGGCTGCTTGTAAAATGATGGAAGCTAATTTATGTGGAGCCAAGCGATGGTCAACATCATCTGCCAACCATAATTGCATGGAGATGGATTTGTCTTCGCGTACAGTACCGCCACAATCGATATAGTTTTTAGTTGTTTGTCCTACTTCCGTAACATGAAAATGAGCGGGAATAGGCTGGCCATTTTCATTGGTAATAACCAACGATTCTAATCCAGATAGGGCATAAAGAAATTCAGATATTTTCATAAAAAAAGTTTTAGCAACAGGTGATATTTTTTGATTTTATTTTTTTTGTGGTTTCAGAAAAGTACCCTTCTATTTTTGAAAGTACTTTTTCATCAAGGCAATAACAGATGGCGTTTCCTTCAATACTTCCTTTGATGATTCCTGCATTTTTAAGTTCTTTCAGATGTTGTGATACCGTAGGTTGCGATAATGGAAGATGATTGACTAAATCGTTGCAGATACATTCTTCTTTTTTCAGTAAATACTCAATAATAGCAATACGCGCAGGATGAGCAATTGCTTTTAATAAAACCGAAATCTGATTCTGCTTGGTAGTATAATGTTCTGATTTAGTTAGTCCCATTGTATTTTAATATTGCAATATTACGATATATTTTCGGAATAAAAAAGGGACCTAAGTCCCTTTTTGTTTAGTAGGTATTAATACTTCATTACTTTTTTGCTAATCATGTTACCACCTTTTGCAACTGTAACAATATAAGATCCTTTTGCTAATTCGCTACCAGCAACAGTAATTTGGTTAACACCATCAACTGTTTGATATTCCTGAGATGAAATCAATCTGCCACTTAAATCATATAATGAAACAACAGCAGTTTCTACTTGATCATTTACAAAACTCACATTTAATTCTTCGTTAAAAGGATTTGGCCATACATTTACAAAAGTGCCATTATCTTCATCTCCTAAACGAGGTGCCGTATTGGTTAACCAGATTGTAGCGTTCATGATGATACGCGCATGGTCTCCACCAGCATCAACGCTCCAGCCCGTGTACAAAGCATCACCAGTATCACCTGTTCCGTCATCTGGAGGAGAGCTATCGCCAATGCCAACAACTTTACCATTTCCATATTTAGAACTAGCAAACATACATCCTGTTAATCCAGTTGTAGAAGAACCTGTTTTATAAACTAATCCTAACACGTTGGCATTTGCAGTTTTGTTTAACGTCATTGATGTTCCATTCGAAAATTTCATTCGATATGGATTTCCTGCAGAGCCATGAAGTATTGTATTGGTAGGAAGATTTGCGAAATTAGTTGTTGTTTGTGAGAAGTTTGCTAAGTCGAATGTGAATCCAAAAGGATTTGCTTTTATTCCGTTGGTACTAAAGAAATCATTCCAGATTTTAAGCGCATCCCAGCCATCATTATTTCTGTCAGACAGATTATGATTAGCCACGATAAATAATCCGCCGCCATTTTGTACGAATTGCATTAATGCTGTTTTTTCTGCTGTTGTGTACTTAATGTTTGGTTCACAAACAACGTAAACTTTATAGTTCGATAAATCTTGTGCATTGGCCGTATTTCCATAAGAAATTGTTCCGTTGTTAGGTAGTGTTTCTACGATGTAACCCATCTTAGCGCATGTAACACCCCACGATGATAATCCACCTTTCCAATATGTTTCAGCAGTGGTTGATGTTATTCCACTTTGAGCAGGAGTAGGGAAGCGCTGAGGGTTAGCTTCATTTCCAGCTCCTACAGTCATTGCCCCTCCAGTTCCCGTACCGATGTTGTATAAATCAGAATCAATGATCCAATCGGTGTTCGCTGCCATCTCTGCCTTCTTTGCATCAAATAATATCTTGATAGTTTGTGAGTAACTCACAACACTTACAAAGCAAAAAACAATTACTAGTAATTTTTTTCTCATGGTTAGATTTTTAGTATCCATAAAGAAACAAAATTCAGATTATTTAAACAACAAGTTTATCTGAAAAAGGTAAAATCGCAACTGACTAAGGAGATTAACGAATCAAACTAAATGTACCTTTAAAATCGTACACCTTATTGTTCTCCGAAAGAATGTGAATTACATAAGCAAATACACCTTCTGGCGCTTGTGTTCCGTCTGGCATGTTGCCATCCCATGGCTGGTAGTAGGAGTCCGTTTCGTAGATAACCCCGCCTAGTCGATTAATGACTTTCATATTATAAGAATTCACATTAATAGCAGGTGTGCCATCAAAAAACATATCATTCTTACCATCGTTATTAGGTGTAAAGCTATTCGGTACAAAAAACTGAACAACTTCTATCGTCTCTTCATATTCATCGTAGCAGGATGCTTCGTTGTAGGCGATAAGTTTCACTACATGTGTTCCTACACGATCATATTTATGAGTTGGATTTGCATCGGTAGATGATTGGTCATCGCCAAAGCTCCATTTATAATTTGTTGCATTTTTCGATTTGTTCAAGAATTGAACTTCTGAATTGAAGATGCTTACAACAGCATCCGATTTGATAAATCCTGCCTCTGGTAATGGAGGTGTATTTAGTTGTACAATTAATGAATCAATACCAATACATCCCCAAGGACTCGTAATTAAACATGTCGTCATGTAGCTGCCAGTGTCTGCATAAACATGAGAAGGACTAGCTCCATTTCCGCCTTGACCATCACCAAACGTCCATGTAAATATTGATCCTTGATCAAAAATAGAGGAGTTCACAATTTGTATTCCTATCGACTCACAACTGATTTTCTGAAAATAAGAATAGTTGACTTTTGGATTTGCATGTACATTAACACTATAACTCGATGCGCTGATACATCCATTATTTGTTGTGATTGATAATGTATAAATGCCTGTTTGATTAACTGTAATAGCCGAACTCGTTGTTCCTGTTGACCATAAATAGGTTCCTTGTCCTGCAATTCCTGTAATCGATGTTGTTTCACCTTCACAGATATCTTTATCGCCAGTTATGCTTGGATCAGCTAGTGGATAAACAACTAAGCTAAAGTTAGCGGTATTCTTACAACCGCGTATATCCGTAACCGTTACAGTATAATTCCCACCAATATTTGTTTGAATAGTAGCTGTTGGCTCTCCCGTTGACCATAAATACTGAGAAAAACCACTTCCTGCATTTAACACTGCGGGAATATTTACACAAGTGGTTGCGGGTCCGCTGATAATTGGTAGTGGTAAATTATTTACTGTAAGATTGGTAGTGTCGTTGTTTTTACAGCCATTGATATCTGTAACTTCAACAGTGTAAGTTCCAGAGGTGTTGATGTATATACTCGGACTGGTTTGTCCGTTGCTCCAAACATAATTAGAGTAATTCCCAGGTGTAATACTTGTGCTATCACCTGCGCATATACTAACGGTTGCTGGTAATGATGGTGTTGGTAACGGATAATTATTTAACTGAACGGATGTGCTTCCAACGCAACCATTGTTATCTGTAACAGTTAATGCATAATTTCCTGGTGTTGCTGCAGTAATACTATTACCGCTAGCACCCGTACTCCATTGATAACTGCTGTAATTTCCGTTGGATGATAATTGTGTTGATAGTCCTGCACAAATTGCAAGTGTACCATTAATGCTTGGAGTAGGGAAAGGATTAATAGTAATTTGTTGTGAAGCAGATCCTGTACAGCCACCATTGATAGTAACAGTCACTGAGTATGTGCCACTACTATTTACATTTACTGTTTGCGTTGTTGCACCATTCGACCATAAATAACCTGAATAACTACCGGCATCAAGCGTAATATTTTGTCCTTGGCAAGCACTTGTCGCACCTGTAATTACTGGAGTGGGGTTATTCGTAACCGTTAGTTGTTGACTGGCTTGATTACTACAACCATTATTATCGGTAACGATAACTGTGTACGTTCCGGCATTTGAAACGTTGATTGAATTACCTGTTGCTCCTGTATTCCATAAATAATTTATACCTGCGGGATTAGCCGTATAAGTTGTAGTAGTGCCATTGCAAATAACAGCCGATCCTGTAATACTTGCGATTGGTAAAGGATTAACAGTAAAATTTACGCTCGTTGAGGCTGTGCAATTATTGATGTCAGTTACAGTTAGAGTATAAGTTCCAGAAGTATTTACATTGATAGAAGAGGTATTGTTTCCATTACTCCATAAGTACTGCGAATAACTTCCTGCCGAATTAAGGTTGCTGCTGTTTCCTGCACATATTTGAAGTGTTCCTGTTATTGATGGAGTAGGGGCGTTGTAAATATTCACTGCATGCGAGTCCTGTCCTGTACATCCGTTTGCATCGGTTACTGTTACAGTAAAAGTTCCACTTGTAGTTGTGTTTATTGTAGAACTATTTACACCTGTTGACCATAAATAATTAGTGTACGCACCAGCAGATAATTGTACATTAAATCCAGGACATGAATTAATAGGACCTGTAATTACAGGAGTTGGATTTGGATTTACAACAACTGCAACCGAGCTGTTGGCAATACATCCGTTGTCACTAACGGTAAGTGTATACGTTCCAGATGTATTTACTGTGATGGAAGAAGCACTTGATCCATTAGACCATTGGTAATTTGGAGCAGAAGACGCGTTTAATGTTACAGAGCCTCCACTACAGAATGTTGTTGGACCTGCTGCATTAATCACAGCAGGTGTACCACTTTGAGTTATAGTAACAGGATTTGTGAATGCATCGCAAGAGCCATTGTAGCTAACGGTGCAAGAGTAGGTTCCTGCATTTCGTACAACAATGCTTTGTGTTGTTGCTCCATTCGACCATAAATAAGTAGTGCCTTGTGATGCAGTTAAAACCACGCTGTCGTTCGGACATAGATTTAAATTTCCAGTTACGGCAATTGTAGCGTTAGGCGTTGTACTTACAACCTGAATAATTGTTGAGAATGCAAAGCAAAAACTAGATCCAATCGAATTACTTATTGTGCCATAGTAAACACCTGGTTGAGAAATCCACAAGGTCATTGTTGTATCACCTGTTGACCAAATCGGATTTCGGCAAGCCGGTAACGTTACAGGGAATGAATCACCAGGGCAAATAAACATAGTATCTGTGGCTCCAATGGCGATACCCGTATTGGCATTTAAAATTGGAATCTCACCTGACGGTTGAAAACTACCTCCCTCGAAAAATACTCCTGAATCAAAAGCAGGATCACAAAAGTCTTGTGTTGCTAATTTAAGTGTGTACACTTCACAAGGACAAACATCTGTACCTGCAGTTAGTACCGTGGTCATACCATCATATTGAATGGTATTACTTCCAAAATTATCTACGAAATATTGACAATTGGTACATGGACCTGTACTAGCACCTGTAGTGGATTGCCCATTATTAACATTGTTTATACTGATTGGCGTAGTCGTTCCAGGTATTAATGCAATATTCTTTTTTCCTGTTATTCTTGGTCCACTTACAAAAAAGCCGAAAACGTCATTGCAATTTGTAGTTACATAGTCATGATATTCTTCAGAGCCCCACACATATCGGAATTTTATGGAGTCGTTGGGAACCATAAAATCGAATTTTAAAACTGCAGCATCAATTGGGTTATTGGAATTCGGTGCTAAACCTAATAAGTCTGGATCACCCGGTGTGTTATTACCTTGTCCAGCTCCCGTAGCATTATTTGGACCGATGGCTGCATTCACACTTCCTGTAGTTAACAATACGCCGCTTGAAATTCCAACATTGCACGCTCCCGCACAATTAAAGGTTCCTCTAGCAGTAGGAGCACCATTATAAGTAATATTAGAAACATAAACGGAAGGCGAACCAACTAATACGTTTTGAATTAAAAAATTTACCGTATTGGCAGATGAAGTTGTTAACTGAGCAAACGAGATTGCCGGTAACAATAGGAATAATAAAAATCCAATACTTTTTTTCATCTAATCAAATATAACCAATAATTTTTAACAAGCTTAACAAAGGTTGCAGGTAGTGTAAAATTATGGGTGAATAGTTTCAAAAAAAAAGCGACACCTTAAGGTATCGCTTTTTAATATTTGTGATTTAGCTATTAAATAGATTCAGCAAGTATAATTACTTTGTTGTTTAGCATTTCAACAACACCACCTTTTACATCGAAAGATTCCTCACCGTTTTTACCTTTTACCTTCACTTTTCCATTAATTAATGTGGAAATAATAGAGGCATGGTTATTCAACATTTGAAATGAGCCTTTTGATCCCGGTACTGATACCGAATCAACCTCTCCTTCAAAAACCTTTTTGTCTGGTGTTATAATTTCTAAAAACATATGCGTGATTATTTTGCTTCAGCTAATAATTTTTTACCTTTTTCTATAGCATCTTCAATTGTTCCAACTAAGTTGAAAGCTGCCTCAGGATACTCATCAACTTCACCAGCAAGAATCATTTTAAATCCTTTGATAGTTTCTTCGATAGGTACTAATACTCCTTTTAATCCTGTGAACTGCTCTGCAACGTGGAAGGGTTGAGATAAGAAACGTTGAACACGACGAGCACGGTGTACTGTCAATTTATCTTCGTCACTTAATTCATCCATACCAAGGATTGCGATGATATCTTGTAATTCTTTATAACGTTGTAAAATTTCCTTTACACGTTGAGCAGTGTTGTAATGGTCATCACCTAATACTGCAGGAGTTAAGATACGAGATGTCGAATCTAGAGGATCTACCGCTGGGTAAATTCCTAACTCGGCAATCTTACGACTTAATACTGTAGTAGCATCCAAGTGACTGAACGTTGTCGCAGGAGCTGGATCGGTCAAGTCATCAGCAGGTACATAAACCGCCTGTACTGAAGTAATAGAACCACGCTTGGTTGAAGTGATACGCTCTTGCATCAATCCCATTTCTGTAGCAAGTGTTGGTTGGTAACCTACCGCTGATGGCATACGACCTAATAAAGCCGATACCTCAGAACCTGCCTGAGTGAAACGGAAGATATTATCGATAAAGAATAAGATATCACGTCCGCCTGACTTCTCATCACCATCACGGAAATATTCCGCAACTGTTAATCCAGATAAAGCCACACGAGCACGTGCTCCAGGAGGCTCGTTCATCTGTCCGAATACTAATGTAGCCTGACTCTGAGCTAATTCTTTAACGTCAACTTTAGATAAATCCCAGTCTCCGTTTTCCATTCCATGTTGGAATTCTTTTCCGTATTTAATTACGCCTGATTCAATCATCTCACGTAATAAATCGTTACCCTCACGAGTACGCTCACCTACACCAGCAAATACTGATAAACCAGCATATCCTTTAGCGATGTTATTAATCAATTCCATGATCAATACCGTTTTACCTACACCGGCACCACCAAACAAACCGATCTTACCACCTTTTGAGTAAGGCTCTAATAAGTCGATTACTTTGATACCTGTGTAAAGCACTTCCGATTCCGTAGATAAATCTTCGAATTTCGGAGCCTCACGGTGAATTGGTAATCCACCTTCGTTTGATACTGTATTGATACCATCGATAGCCTCTCCAACAACGTTGAAAAGACGACCTTTGATTACATCACCAGTAGGCATTTTAATAGCCGAACCGGTTGCAATCACATCCATTCCGCGAACTAAACCATCTGTAGAGTCCATCGCAATAGCACGAACGGTGTCCTCGCCAATATGCTGCTGACACTCTAAAATGATTTTTTGTCCATTTGGACGAATGATTTCTAAAGCTTCTAGAATACTTGGCAAAGAACTTCCTTCGCCTTCAAAGCTAACATCGATCACTGGACCGATTACTTGTACTATTTTTCCTTTATTCATTTCGATAGGAAATATTAGGGGGTTATTTTATCAGGGTGCAAAAGTAGGTAAAAAGCCC
>JBJOND010000047.1:0-21002 GCA_046052065.1 Bacteroidota bacterium
AGAGATCTAGAAAATCTATTTTTGAAGAAGATTTAGTTTTTATAGATTCTGTACATTTTTTTGTTAATGCAATTCCTCATCAGCTTTCTACCTATGAAGCACTTAGGAAGCTAATTAATGAAATTGAAAAGAATAAGTTTCAAAATAAAATTCTTGAAAAACTGCTTACAAATGTTTTGACTGAGCAAAAGATCGAATTAAAAAGTAGTAATGATCTCGCAGTTGAAGAAATTCTCAAAAAATATATTCCGCTAGCATTTTCTGATTCTCAAATTTCCTCAATAAAAAATGCATTTAGTTCGGAAATCTCTTACATACAAGGCCCGCCAGGAACGGGTAAATCATATACAATTGGTGCAATTGTTTTGTGTGCCTTATTCTTGAAAAAAAAAGTTTTGTTAGTTTCTCAGAAGGAGCCAGCATTGGATGTAATTAAGGATAAAATTGAAGGGTATCTTACAGATTTGAATGACGATGACTTTTCTGGCATAACATATTATAAAAACACAAACAAACCTGAACTAAGATTTAATTTATCCAATTTGAGCAAATATGGAAATAATCAGCGTAAATTAAATCATCAATTAAGCCAATTGTCAGATGCAATTTCGCAGGATGAAGCATGGATAAAGGTCCAAATTTCTCAAATAGATAATTTGGAAAAGAAGCTAAATGATAATTTACAAAAGGAGTATGAGTTTAAAGAGGCACACAATGAATTTGTTAGAAACAGAGATTGGTTCTTAAATCAACGTGGTGTTTCAAAAGAGAACATATTGAACAAATCCTATAACTTTAAGACGTCAGGCGTTAGTGCTTCCACTTATTTTGATGCATTAGAAATAATGGAGAAAATTTCTTTTTCTACTCCAACCTTAGCTACAGAGTTATTTAAATATAAATTTAAAACACATATGAATTTATATTTTGAAATCGATTCAGATAAAATACCAGAATTGTCACTTCATCAGTACTGCAAAGATTTAATCGAACTTCATGATAAACATGTGAGAAGTCACAAAATAAGAGAAAGTATTCGATTGGATAATGAACATATCAGAGGAAAACTTTCTCATTTGAAATCAGAGCTAATAGCACGTCAAAAACTTTTAGTGAAAAGGAGGTTCAGATATTCAACACTTTCAAAACTTTCTTTAAAGGAAAATAAAAATGCTGAATTAGTGTTGGAGAATCTAGATAAATTAGACAAGCTACTATATTGGAAAAAACCTTCCAGGATAGCGAATCAAATGTCCGAAATCAACTATAGTTTGATTGTAGATGTAATGCCATTTTGGTTAGCCGAAGCTAGATATTTGGGCCAAGTGTTACCAATGAAAGCTGAGATTTTTGATTTAGTAATTGTAGATGAGTCATCTCAGGTAAATCTTGCAGAAATTTTACCCGCATTCTATCGTGGTAAAAAGATAGTGGTTGTTGGGGATCACGAACAATTAGGGCTTGATTCAACTGGCGTTAATTTTAAGCTTTCAAATAGGTTTGATAACTTAATTTGGGAAAAGAATTTTTCAAAATTGGGAATTTCGTTCGCCAATGCAACAGATAAACAACTTACGGTAACTAAATGTTCAATTCTCGATTTTGTTCGTTCACCATACAGCAACGTTTCTATTAGGACTGAAATGCTTAAAGAGCATTTTAGGTCAATGCCTGCATTAGCAAAATATACAAATACAAATTTTTATGATGGAGTTCTGCGAATCATGACAGAAACTCCTGATAAAATTGCAAAGGGTTGTTTTCAAGTAATTCAAGTAAATGGTGAAAGAGAAAAGTTAAATAAAACAATTGTCCCAGAAGCTGAAAAAGTTATCGAGTTAATTAAACAATTAACCGAAAGAAATTCTGAATATTCACTTTTTAAAGAAAACGATGGATTTGACATGTCAAATATAGATAATGAAAAATTTACAATTGGCGTAATTTCTTTAATGACAAACCAGCGGGAATTGATTGCAGATTTGATCGAAGAGCACATTAAAACAGATTTGATTGAAAAACATAATATTGAAGTTTGGACACCTCAGTCTGCACAAGGAAATGAAAGAGACATTATTATCATTTCACTTGGCTTGGACATTTCTTGTAATGGAATGGGTAATTATCATAAAAATCCAAGATTGTTAAATGTTGCAACTAGCCGTGCTAAGAAATTTACTTTTGTAGTTCACAGCGGATTTCAAGCTGATAAATACCCTCAATTAGGCAAATATTTAAACCTAACAGCAAATAGACAAGAATGGACACTTAATCACGCATCTTATGAATCAGAGTTTGAAGTAAAGGTATACGAGCATTTAAGAGAATATATTGAGCAAAGGCAAAACCAAGGAGACTTGAGAATTTACAATCAAGTTGAAACATGTGGTCAAAAGCGTCTTGATTTTGTAATATACAATCAAACAAATCACAGAGCTGTTGCAATAGAAGTTGACGGTAGTTATCATTACCAAGATAATGGACTTTCAAAACAGTATTCAGAAGAGCATAATGAACGCATCGAAATACTTAAGAGAGCAGGATGGAATGTTGTCAATACACCCTATTACAAGTGGTACAGAAGTGGATGGTTATGTGACATAAGCCACCCGACGTTTCGAGGAGAATTAGATCGTATTATTGATGAGCTTGACTATTATTTACTGTTACAATAGTGCATGCAAAAAAGTAATTTGCAGTATACACATTGATGAATAATCGAATTTGTATTAATTTTTTTATCAAAATGAAAGTGATTTTTCATTTGAGATTTGTAATAGGATTTATAAGTTAATTCTTATCTCTTGACTTTATTCTATTACACTGGTTAATTATTATTTCACTCCGAAAAATTAAGATCTCCCCCCTTATGCAACTCGCTCACTTCGCCCTCCTCATCGATGATTACGATAAGGCCATTGATTATTATACCAAAGTTCTAGGATTCACTTTGCTAGAAGATACTAAGCTCGATGAACATAAACGTTGGGTGAGAGTTGCTACTACTGTGAAAGCAGAGACATCTATCTTGCTGGCGAAGGCTTCTAATGAACAACAACTATCGCGCGTGGGAAATCAAACGGGAGGAAGAGTGTTTCTCTTTTTGCATACGGATAATTTTACAGACTATTATGAGCGATTGCTTCAACACCAAGTGAAAATTATTCGTCCTGTAGTGCATGAAGCATGGGGGACTGTTTGTGTGTTTGAAGATATGTATGGAAATCTGTGGGATTTAATTCAACCTATAACTAACGGTAATGCCTAGGTTCACTTTTGTTGAGGAATACATCGCTTCTTTCGATCAGCCCATTCAGAAGAAGTTAAAAGAGCTGAATCGGTTTATTGTAGATCTAATTCCTTATGCAGAGCCAGTCATCAGTTACAACATGCCCGCTTATAAATTCAATAAGGTGGTTGTTTATTTTGCAGGTTATAAAAATCATATCGGATTTTATCCAACAGCAAAACCAATCGAGTATTTTAAAAGTGAATTGCAAGATTATACTTTTTCAAAAGGTGCTGTGCAGTTTAAATTAAATGAACCTTTGCCTTTTGATCTAATAGTGAAACTAGTTTTGTTTCGAATGGAAATGATCTTAAACGAATAAGGGAGCAAAAATTTTTGCTCCCTTATTTTTATCCAATCGGTTTTATTATTCTTTATCTAAAAACGGATAACGATAGTCGGTAGGAGGGACTAACGCTTCTTTAATCGTGCGAGGAGAAACCCAACGCAACAAATTAATTAATGATCCTGCTTTGTCGTTGGTGCCTGATGCTCTTGCGCCACCAAACGGCTGCTGACCTACAACAGCCCCCGTACATTTGTCGTTTATGTAGAAGTTTCCAGCTGCATTCACTAATTTCTTAGTCGCTGTCTGAATTGCATAACGATCTTTCGCCATAATCGATCCTGTTAATGCATACGTCGATGTTGAATCAACTAACTCGCATGTCTCTTCAAACTTATTCGCATCGTAAACATAAATCGTTAATACTGGTCCGAATAATTCTTCGCACATCGTTACATACTTCGGATCTTTCGCAACGATAATCGTAGGAGAAATAAAGTACCCTTTCGATTTATCATACGTTCCGCCCGCTATAATTTCTACATCACTCGACTTCTTCGCATTCTCAATATAGCTTACCAATTTATCGAATGATTTTTCATCAATCACTGCATTTACAAAGTTTTCGAAATCTTCTGTAGGTCCCATCTTCATCGAAGCTAAATCAGTAATCAAACCTTGCTTCACTTCTTCCCACATGTTTGATGGAATATATGCTCTCGATGCAGCAGAACATTTTTGTCCTTGGTATTCAAAAGCACCACGACTTAACGCCGTAATTACTTCCTTCGGATTTGCACTGTGATGCGCAAGGATAAAATCTTTACCACCTGTTTCACCTACAATACGAGGATATGATTTGTATTTGTGAATGTTGTTACCAATCGTTTTCCAGATATCTTGAAACACACCTGTTGATCCTGTAAAGTGAATGCCTGCAAAATCAGGATGATTGAAAATTACATCGCCTGTTTCTGCACCACCCGTAAATACTAAATTGATAACTCCTGCTGGTAATCCTGCTTCCATGAACACTTCCATCAACACATTCGCAGAGTAAATTTGCGTGAAGGCAGGTTTCCAAACAACTGTATTTCCCATCATCGCAACGCTCGTTGGTAAGTTACCAGCGATAGCAGTAAAATTAAATGGCGTCAACGCAAATACGAAGCCTTCTAACGGTCGTTGCTCTACGCGATTGTAAATTCCCTTTGATGATATTGGTTGTTGCGTATAAATCTCTCTTGCGTACTCTACATTGAAACGTAAGAAGTCAATCATTTCGCAAGAAGCATCAATCTCCGCCTGAAATGCATTTTTACTTTGTGCAAGCATAGTTGATGCATTGATTTTAGCACGGTAAGGTCCAGCTAATAATTCAGCCGCTTTCAAGAAAATAGAAGCACGCTGTTCCCATTCCATATTCGCCCAAGCATCTTTTGCTTTCATCGCTGCATTAATAGCCGCAGTCACATGTGATGCATCACCAATAGAATATCTTCCTAATAAATGCTGATGATCGTGAGGAGGACGAAGGTCGCCTTTCTTATCGGTATGAACAGCCTCGCCACCAATGTACATAGGCACATCAATTACTTCGGCTCTCATTTCTTGAAGTTTTGCTTTAAGGGCTTTACGCTCCGGACTTCCAGGAGCATAATTCAATACCGGCTCATTAATCGCAGCAGGCACTTTGTATATTGCATTCGACATAGTAGTAAAATTTTACGCAAAGGTACTATTTAATACCTAAAAAATAAACGCAGGATATTACTTAAAATCTGAAATTAATTAATTGGAACTAAGCTATTTGTTTCCGTATAAAGCAAATACCCTTTTACCTGTTGAAATCCCATCTTTTCAATCACCGAACAGTACTTCTCCACCTGTTTATTATGCTTATCATCTTGACTACCCGTTTTGAAATCAATGATGATTGCAGTTTGGTCTTTCATCAGCACTCGGTCAGGTCTTAATGTTTCACCTTCAAAGTAAATACTCGACTCGTTTTTGATTGCATAACTCCCATCATTGAAATTATTTTCATCCAGAAGTTTTAATGCGAGTAAGGCATCTTTCTTTAATCGTTCAATAAGGTTATTATCGTAAATATTGAATTTGATTTTGGTATTGAAAAGTGCAGTGTCTAATTCCTCCGCTTTATTTATTTTACTTAATAAGTGATGCAAGTAATCGCCATACAACTGATCAGCATTTTTAATTTTATAACTCAACGTAGGTAATACCGATGTTGTATTAATCAACGATTGATTAGAAACGGAATTACTTTTCAATTGGACAGAATCGTTTTTCTTTTTTTCTTCTGCTGTATTATTTTCTTTACTTCCAATGATTAATTGAACAACCGCGTCTGTATCGATTAGCTTTGGACCTAACTCAGCATTTGAACGAATAGAGGAGAGCAATAAATTTCCTAATCGTTTTTCATTTGATTTCAAATTCGAGAATACATATAACTCCGATTTTGCTCTGGTAAATGCAACGTAAAGCAAATTCAGATTGTCAACAAAGGAATTATCAATCTCCTTAAAATAGCTTTTCGAAAAATGCGTATGTTCTAATTTCTTAGTAAAAATAAGCGGACTAGCAGCTGTTGAATCGTAAGGCGATGCAGTTGTTTCTCCCCAAATTGTTTGATTCGATTTCGGCGTTATTTCCCAATCAGCAAAGGGCATAATTACAATCGGAAATTCTAATCCTTTCGATTGATGAATCGTAATGATGCGTACTGCATTGTTGACTGTTGGAAGACTAATTGTCCAATCTTTTGTTTTTGATTTTTCATCCCACCATTTTAAGAAGTATTCAATAGAGCCACCTTCTTTTGAGGTGTATTCCATCATCACGTCATGAAATTTTTCAAGATATAAATCAAAATAATCTAAGCCAGTAAGTTTTAAAATTTCCCAATAGCAAATATTGACTGGAAGTGTTTTTAACTTTTCAATCTCATTCGCAAACTTAACTTTTACCCAGGTCTGTGAGTGCTTATTAATAAAGTTTGCATTTCTTTCTATCGTGGAATCTGCTATTTGAAGTTTCTCTGCAAAATAATTTAATTCTTCTTCTATGATTTGATTTTGGGTATCATATAAAAAACGCAAACAGCTAATGATAAATCGCACTTTATTATTCGCAGTTATTTTTAACGAGTTGCTGGAAATAAAATCAATCGTTGTTTCGTGCAATAGAAAGTCAGCAATCTTGACTTCATCATCATTCTTGCGAACAAGAATGGCAATATCGCCAAGCGTATAATTTCTTTTTAGTGCATCTTCAATAATAGCCACCATTTTAGGTAAATTTCCTAATGGTATTGCATCACTTTCTTCGGATGCTGTTGGCGTGTCTTCAATAATTTCATTTTCGACTTCTAACGCACTTTCATTTGCTTCAGCGGCCTTGACAGCTTTTGCATCGATGAAATTAATTTCGATGTATCCACCTTTTGTTTTTTCTCCTTGATCAGCCTGACGCATGTTTGCATCGTCATAGGCTTTATCAAATGTGACATTCGTTTCTTTTAATTTTGATTTTATTTCGTTAGACGTTGATTTGAAAAGTTCATTGTTGAAATAAATCACATTGTTCTTCGAACGATAGTTCGTGTTTAATGGAGTTTCAGTAATACTTTGACTAAACTGTTTTAGATCTTCTCTAACACCTTTTAAAATCAATTCCATATTGCCACCTCGCCAGCGATAAATCGATTGTTTCGCATCTCCAACAATGAGTGAGTCTTTACCTAATGAAAGTGAGTTCATCACCATTGGTTTTAGAATCTTCCACTGCGCATCACTCGTATCTTGAAACTCATCAATGAATAAATAGTTGTAGGTGTTTCCAGATTTCTCATAGATAAACGATGCATCATCATCTCTTGAAAAGTCCTGAAGTAATTTTGTTGTATCGCTTAGTAAGAATGTTTGATATTCATCACGATAAAGTTTAAGTGATTCATTCAGCTTTTCAATTACACCTGCTTGATACGAAAGTTTTAAAATCTCAATCGTAGTAAGCAACTCTATTATATTGCTTTCATAATAAACACCTAATTCGCAAATTAACGGATGTAATTCAGAGTTTATAAAATCGACAATCGGTTGCTTAGCTTTTGTCGGCGTTAGCTCATCAGGGTTCTCAATAACTTTCTTAATCGTTTTTGCATAATCGATATCAAGGAAGTTTTTTTCTTCATTCGCTATTTTGAAAAGCAATGCAATAAGTCCTTTTGATTTACCTTTGAAATCATCGGATGTATATCCGCTATTAATAACAAGATCTCTTATCGCGATAATTCTTTGTTGAATACTTCCTAGAATATTTTTTCTGTTGTTCTTTAAATCCCGAACATAGGTCTGATAATCATTGACCGAAATCGCATTTGAAAAGGCATTTACAATCGGGCGATTGATAATCTCTTTTACCATTCCTTTTAAGTCGGACTTTATATTCCAACCTTTGTTATTGTCGATATTATCAATCAATAATTCTTCGAGCCACTGCGTTAGCTGTTTGTTCTTCCCAGATAATTCTAAAACTCTATCAGTAATCGTATCAGCAATATTATCAATGTCAAGTTCTATAGTATAGTGAATTGGTAATTTCAATTCACGCGAAAGTGTTTTTGATAATACCTGAAAGTAACTGTCAATTGTAGAAACGCCAAAGGAGGAATAGTCGTGCAATATTTTTTGCATCACTATCTCCGCTCGTTGCTGAACAAGATCATCAGCTATTTTTAAGGTATCTATTAAATACTGTCGATGATCCGATTTTTTGCCATTTGATAAAAGCAAAAGCTCGCTGATGATACGGGATTTCATTTCTTCAGCCGCTTTATTCGTAAAGGTTATTGCCAGTATTCGTTTATAGTCGTTGGTGTTCTTAATGACTTTCTCAAGATACTGTCGCACTAACTGAAAAGTCTTACCGGAGCCTGCTGAGGCGATGTAAATCGTTAATCCCATCTTTTATTTCGCAAGTTTGCTTTTTGTGATTTTATATCCTAACCCAACGCCAAAAACTTGTTTAGATTGTAAACGCGGACCAACACCCACTAATTTCTTTTGACTTCCAGAACCTTCATAAACAGAGATAGGAGTATTGTCGTCATAGATAAATTGCGTTGAGAAATTTGCTGTGATGTATTTATTCACTTTCATCACTAACATCAAGGTAAAGTTCAAATCAATGTTCTGGGGGTCTTCTAGATAGTTAGAGAATAAATCGATTTGAGACATTAACGTAATATTCTCAATCACTTCTTGTTTGTATCTCACATTCAGATATGCTCCCATTTCTGAACGAATGTTTTTTCCTGAATCTACTCCGTAAGCTCCTTGATTGGATAATACATCATCCAAAACAAACGTGTTTTTATTCGAGATAGGAGAGAGGCAAGCTGATAAATGTTCTGATGGTTTGTAATCTATACCTAACGACAACACTGTAAATGCAGGCGCTGCAAAACGACTAATCACAATCGGGTCTTCGTTCGTATAATCGTACCCGTTAGTAAATTGCGTTTTAATATTCAGTAGGGCGGTATAATACCATTTTTTACTGTTATGAACGGCATAGCCTAATTTGCCTGTGTATTCAATTCTATCTTCGTTCTTTTTTAAATCCTCATCGCCAATCCGATTTAAACCATACGATAAATCAAGATTGTTATCCCAAATAACATTGTCTTTTTTATAATTCGCATAGCTATTTAAAAATCCGTTGATTGCAACCGAATTTTCTCCTCCAGCAGCCCAGTTAGAAAAACTTACCTGATTAATATTAGCAGATACAAATAATCCTTTTTTCCAGATGGTATCGTTAGCAGTTTGGCAAATACCTGATAGGGCAGAAAGCACGAAAAAGGTAAGTAGTGTAAAGTGTTTATTCATGTTATTTGTTTTTAAGTAGGTCTCTAATTTCTTCTAATAGTATTTCTTGATTTGGTTTTGCAACTACAGTTTCTTCCTCGGCTTTCTTACGTAGTTTATTCATTGCTTTCACCACAAAAAACATCACGAGAGCAACCATGAAAAAGTCGATGACTGCACTCATAAATTCACCGTAGCGGATGTAAACTTCCGGGACAGCTTTCGTTATTATATTTCCTGATGCATCCAACACGTCTTTCGAACCATCTTGAATTTTATATTTCAGCTCAGAAAAATCCTGACCTCCAACAATCTTTCCAATCAAGGGCATTACAATTCCATCAATAAAGGTGGAAGTGATTTTCGTAAACCCGCTACCAACAACAACACCCACTGCAAAATCAATCAGATTTCCTTTTAAAGCAAAAGCTTTGAATTCGTCTATTATAGCCATAGTTCTAGTATTATCTTATAAAAGTAAAAAATCCCTCGAATATTACTCAAGGGATTGATAAATTTAGATGATAAATTAATTAATTTGAACTGGAGCTGTTTTGTTGTATTACTCCTGGTTTTATGCGAATAGCAATCACCGGTAACCAAATTGATTTGCTCGTATTATTATTTAACCCGATGCGGTAATAATTAACTCCAGGATTAGGATTAGAGTCTATAAGCGAATAGGTTTTTAATCCACTCGAAATTCCTGCTGCTTTTATTCTTCCTACTTCTTGATATTCTTTAGTGTCGAAACTGCGTTCTATTTTAAAATAATCGGTCCCGTTTTCTTTAGCTGTGAACCACTGTATTGCGACTTCCTTACCTTTCAAATCTGCTGTAAATCCTAGTAAGTCCATAGGTGAAAAATTCGACTTGCCTGTTTTCTTGATAATAATGTTATTAATAACTGGCTTATCTGATTTATTACCATTGATTTTATAACCAATTACGAGATTGTTTTTTTCGTTCCATGTTAACCGGCAATTAGGCGCAGCTTGATTAGACCAGATTAATATTTTATTAATAAATACTTCTCCTTTGCCTGTTTGTGGGGTGTATAAAAATCGACAGTTGTAAGTGGAATTGTCGATTAGTTCATATGCAATAGCTTCTTTTACTGCATAGCTTTTTCCATTTGGACCAGTAAGTGTGTAATTGATATTGATACCATCTTTGTCAAATCCGAATTCAAATTCTTTCCCACGACTGAAAAATTGTCCATCTGTTTCAAGCTTATGAAAGTCGATAGAAAAATCAAGTCCATCAGCATTCAGCAATTCGTTTTCTTTTAGAACAATTGATACGTCTTTTCCATTCTTTCCTGCAGCTAAACCGCTGAATCCATTTGGTGTCGATACATAATGTGCATCTTCCGATATGCTTTCAATATCTTCAGAAGTAATCGAATGGTTTTTATCCTTATCATTCCATTTGAAGTTAGTAACTACTTCGCCGTTATTAATGATATCGTTTTCGATGATAGAAGGGTTTTTGCCGAGTGAGTCATCTGAGCTAAAAACATTATAGAAAAATACTATCGAATATTTTAAAACAACCACAGATATCGTAAAGGCAGCAAGGTACCTGGCAATTTGTCTTGCCCGCAAATTTTGCCGTTGCCTATTTCTTAGTTTCATATTAAGCGCTTACAAATGTTAAGTCTTCAACTGTGATAATATTATCTTCAGCCATTAACGCTGCTCTTTCAATTACCGCTTTCAGTTCACGTATATTTCCTGGCCAATCATAATCCAACATAAAACTACAAGCATCTTTTGATAAAGTCACTTGCGGCATTCTGTTTTCTTTACAGAATTCGTTCAAAAAACTTTTTCCTAATAATAAAATATCATCTCCTCGTTCTTTCAAAGGAGGAAGGTGAATTAAAAATCCTTGTAGTCGATAAAATAAATCTTCTCTGAATCTTCCTTCTTTAACTTCATGCAGCATGTTTTTATTTGTTGCTGCAATCAAGCGGAAATCAAGTTTCATAATCTTATTACTTCCTATACGGGTTACTTCTTTTTCCTGAAGCACGCGTAGTAATTTAGTTTGAAGACTTAAATCCATTTCTCCAATCTCATCTAAGAAAATAGTGCCGCCATCGGCTTCTTCAAATTTGCCAATACGTTTTTCGCGCGCATCGGTGAAGGCTCCTTTCTCATGGCCGAATAATTCACTCTCCACTAAATCAGTAGGAATGGCTCCCATATTCACAATTACAAAGGGCTTGCGAGAACGGTTCGAATTGTAATGAAGTGCTTTTGCAACTAATTCTTTACCTGTTCCACTCTGACCAGTAACTAAAACAGTCATGTTGTTCTTTTCTACTTTTTGAATGAGTCGAAGAACTTTCAAAACCTCTTTACTGTTGCCAATAATATTTGAATATTTATTACGATCGATGATTTGATCTTTTAACAACTCAACCTCTTTTCTTAATGTTGAATTTTCAGCTAACGTGTTTACACTTTTTCTGATGTACTCAATCATCATTTCATCTTTGAATACATAACCGTTAGCTCCGTTATTCAAACATTTTAAAACAACATCTGCTTTCTCTTGTCCGGAGCAAATAATAACCTGAATATTTTGTGAATAGGCTTTTATTTTTGCCATCACAGAAAATCCATCTTCATCTGGAAGATTGTAATCAAGTATAACAATGTCAGGGTTGTGATGTAAATTGTTTAACGAATCTTGTGCATTTTCAAAAGTGAAAATTTCACAGTTAGTCATGACAATTAAAGATTGTCTTATAACTGATGTAACTATCGGGTCGTCTTCAATAATAAAAACCTTTGTATTCATTTTAATGGATAATGGTATTTAGTTCTGATTCTAATTCTTTAATGGCATAGGCCATTATTTCTTCAATACGTGTAATCATCGCAGGGATATTCTCTGGATTTTTTTCTTTCGCCTGACTCTCAATTTTTGCTGCTAACGCATTTAATTCTTTTAGGCCAACATAATTAAATGAAGGCTTTACTTTATGGGCAGCTAGTTTTAAATTCTCCCAATCATCATTAACAAACGCATTTTTGATAGCATTAATTGCGATAGGGGTGTTTGTTAGGAACATAATTAGGAAGTCCTTGTAAAATTGCTCATTATCATCTGAGAGCTCTTTGAGAAAGTGCATATCAGTAAAACGATTGCTAGTAGTACTTTGCATAGCCTGACCCTCCTTTAAATTTGATTGGTTGGGGACTTCTACGATAAGTTTCTTAATAAGTTGTTGTAATTCGCCAGTTTTAAATGGTTTGGAAATATAATCATTCATGCCAGATGCAATACATTTCTCTCGCTCGCCATTCATAGCATGACCTGTAATAGCAATAATTGGAGTAGCTGAATTGAAACCATTTGAATTTCTTATTAATGACGTAGCTTTATAACCATCAATATCTGGCATTTCAATGTCCATTAATATTAAGTCGTATTGCTTTTTACTTGCGTAAGCCACAGCGTCTTCACCGTTCATTGCAAAGTCGTATTCGTAATTCCAGTCCTTTAATATTTTTTCAATAATAAATCGGTTGATGTCGTGATCCTCTGCAACCAATACTTTTATTTGAACAGGAATTCCATCAGCCACCTTAGTATCATTTGTCACTTGAGCTGAAGTGATTTCAGAAATTTTATAAGGAATTTTAATCGTAAATAGGGTTCCTTTATCAAGGGCAGAATCTACATAGATGCTTCCATTTTGTTTTTCTACAAGTTGCTTCGTAATATTTAATCCAAGTCCGGTACCACCGTATTTACGAGTGATGTCAAGGCTCGCTTGACTAAAGGTGTTGAAGATGGTTTTTATTTTATGAGCTGGAATACCGATGCCTGTATCTTTAATTCTGATTTCTAGCATCACATATTTGCTAGTGCGATCATAACAATCGACGGAAATATCGATACCGCCAAGATTAGTAAATTTAACAGCATTGCCTAAAATATTATTCACTACTTGCGTCAAACGTACAGGGTCACCTTTAATGCATTCGGGCACATTATTGTTGATAGTAGTTTTTATGTAAATGCCTTTTTCATTCGATTTAGGAATGAATGCAGCAATACTAGACTGGATGATATCTTTTGTGTTAAAGTCGATATCTTCAAATGTCATATGACCAGCATCGATTTTCGATAAGTCTAATATGTCATTTACTATAACCAATAAAGTATTGGCCGATTTGCGAATTAACTCTAAGTATTTATTTTGTTCATTGTTTAAGGAAGTGCTATTTAAGAATTGCGATAAACTGATAATGCCATGAATGGGTGTCCTGATTTCATGACTAATATTAGCAAGGAATTCTTCTTTACTCTTAGCCGATTGCCCCGTTTTTAAAATTTTATTTTTTAACTCTTCTTCACTGTTTTTATATTCGGTAACATCAATTGCAACACCCATCATATTAATGATGGACTTGTCTTCGTTGTAAACTGGAATATAAGTCACATCGAAAAAACTGTTTTCTACTTCAACCGTAAATTGAAAATCATTTCCAGAAAATGCCGCTTGATAATCACTTTCTTTAATAGGAGATGAATCTGTAACTTGATCTAATTTTCTTCCAATAATACTCTCCGTTTTAATTTTTAAGCGATCAATTCCTTTTCCTTTGAATAGCGTAATTACTTTATTGTTGTTGATATTAAAAAGGATGATTGGTGATTTGCTGATGATGTTATTCAGCCGTAGCTCCGATTCTATCAATGATTTTTCAGTGATAGCAGAAAAAGTTTGAATCTTGTTTAGTTTAACAATGTAATTTAAACAATTTTCAATAGTTGCTTTTGCTACTTTCGATTTATTAATAAAGTCGCAGGCGCCAAGCTTCATACATTCAACCGCCAGTTCAACCGACTCTTCAGATGAAATTACAACTATGTTCGCTTTTCCTCTCTTTAACGCATGTGCAGTTAAAAAATCATGCCCATTTAAGTGCGGTAAATTATAATCAAGAAATATACAATCAAAATTAGTTTGACTGCACAATCCGATAGCCTCTGCAATTGTGTTAGCAATAACAACATGCGTTGGTGAGGTAGTCGACTCAATTATCTTTTGTAGACAAAGACAATCTTGATGGTTGTCGTCTACTATTAAAATATTAAGGGTTTTCTGTTCCATAATTAAATCATTAGCATTGGTTGCTCACAAAGTTTCCAATAGCTATTCAGTACAGCTACGGCATTAACAAATTTTTCGAATGATAATGGTTTTAAAATATAACCTGCAACATTTAAGTTGTAAGCTTCAATTTTGTCTTGATCATCGTTGCTGGTTGTCATAACAAAAACACTTACGCTCTTAAGGTCATCATCATTACGAAGCTCTCTTAAGAATTCAAGTCCATTCATTTTGGGCATATTGATATCAAGCAGAATAATTCGAGGTGATGGATTAAGTTTGGGCTTACCATTACTACCTCGCAACATATTTAATGCTTCAACTCCATTGAATGCTATATGCAGTGGATTAGTAATATTGTTTTTTACAAATGCTCTTTGAACATTCATTACATCCACGCTATCATCTTCTACTAATAAGATGTTCAATAATTTTTCTTCTATTGGGCTCATGCTAAAATGGATTTTTTAATAATAACTTTTGAAGGCCATGAGAAATTGAATCGGGTGAATTTATTTTTCTCTGATTCAATCCATATTTTACCGCCTTGTTCTTCAATAATTTTTTTAACGATTGATAGTCCTATACCTGTACTTTCAAATTCATCTCTTGCTGATAATGTTTGGAAGATTATAAATACACGACTGTGATATTCTTTTTCTATTCCTGGTCCGTTATCTTCAACACTGAATTGACAAACGCCTTCTTTTTCATAGAATGAAACTTTTACATTACCAACAACTTTATCGTTGTACTTAATGGCATTACTTATTAGATTGCTGAAAACCTGAAATAGTTTTGTTTGCTCTGTTTCAATTGAAGGCAAGTTTTCTTGTATTTGTATTTGAAAAAAACTAGGAGGATTTAGACTATCAATAATTTCATTAAGTAAATAATTCAAATCGATAACCTTTGATTCGCATTTAATCTTTCCTGCCTTCGCATAAGAAAGAATTCCATGAATCAATGCTTCCATTCTTAAGACTCTTCCTTTTAGCATGTTTAAGTTGCTTCTGGAATCTTCTGATATTTTATCTTTTGTGTCTTCTTCAATCCAGTCTGCCAATGACGCAATAGCTCTCAATGGAGCTTTCAAATCATGCGAAACAACGTAAGCAAACTGATCGAGTTCTTTGTTTGCTTTTTCTAATGTAGCTAAGCTATGTTTATGTTTTTCTTCAAGCGATTTCCACTTGTGAATTTCATTTTGTAAAATCTGAATTGTTTCATCTAATTGTAACGAAGCATAATCAGAAGTGGTTGTTCCTTTTTCTTTTGCAATTGTGCAAAGTAGATTTTTAGTTTTTTCATTAAAAAAGCTTAATTCGTTATTAAGTTGTTTATTTATAAAAAGTAATTTATTATATGCATCAATAGAAGCATTGCTAGATCGATCTAATAATTCATTTTTAATTTTTAACTCGTCAAATTTTTCATTTAACGCAGTAGTTAATTGTTGAAAGTTGGGATGATTGCTAATTTCTCTTCCTAATTGTTCTCGCAGTAATTCTTGAAGGTCGTTTGATTGCATAAAGAAATTTTTAATAGTTTCTTTTCTACAACAAAATGCACTAACATGTTACGTTATAACGAAAAAGGGGAGTTGGTAATTAGTAAAAAAATCGAATAATCTTACAAAAGCACTAAAAGTTAGGCTTTAACATATACTTCGTATAGAAAGCATCAATAACGGCTACCGCTTCAGCAGGGGTATCGACTATAGTAATAAGATTGATGTCTTCAGCACTTATATACTTTTCTTCAATAAGCACATTTACAATCCATTCGTATAAGCCTTTCCAGTATTCTTGTCCAACTAACACAATTGGAAACTTAGCTATTTTTCCTGTTTGAATAAGAGTAAGTGATTCAAAAAGTTCGTCCATTGTTCCAAAACCGCCAGGTAATGCAATAAATCCCTGTGCATATTTCATAAACATTAATTTTCTTACAAAGAAGTAATCAAATGTGATGTTTTTATCGTGGTCGATATACGGATTGCAGGTTTGTTCAAAAGGCAGTTTAATATTTAAACCAACTGAAGTTCCTTTTGCCGCTTGCGCACCTTTATTAGCAGCTTCCATAATTCCTGGTCCGCCACCGGTAATGATTCCGTATCCTTCTTGCGTAAGAAGCTTGGCAGTTTCTTCCGCCATTAAGTAGTATTTACTATCAGGAGTAGTTCGCGCAGATCCAAAAATAGTTACGCAGGGGCCAAGTTGTCCAAGCTTTTCAAAGCCTTCTACAAACTCACCCATAATTTTAAAAACCTGCCAAGTATCTTGTGATTTTCTTTCTTGTTTATCTCTTTCGGAAAATGCACGTCGGATTTTTGCTTCGTCTTTATTCATGTAATTGGACTTTAACGGAGTTAATTTGAAAAGGTTTTTTTCATCCAGTCGAATTCTTGTTTTAAATACTGACCAGTAATCGAATTTTCATTCTTGATAAGTTCATCAGGCGTTCCTGTAGCAATTACTTGTCCGCCTTTACTACCACCTTCTGGACCAATATCAATAATGTAATCAGACATTTTAATTACATCCATATTATGTTCGATTACAAGAACGGAATTTCCTTTATCTACCAGAATGTTTAGTACATCTAATAAAATTCTTACATCTTCGAAATGCAAGCCTGTTGTAGGTTCGTCTAAAATATAGAGTGTATTGCCTGTATCTTTTTTAGCTAATTCAGTTGCAAGCTTCACACGTTGTGCCTCTCCACCTGATAGCGTAGTGCTTTGTTGTCCGAGTGTAATATAACCTAATCCAACTTCTTTAAGCGTCTTTATTTTATGTCGGATGGAAGGCATGTTTTCGAAAAAGTCAACTGCTGTTTCGATACTCATATTAAGTACATCATTAATCGATTTTCCTCTGTATCTAACATCCAATATTTCTCGGTTGTAGCGATGTCCGTTGCAGTTCTCACAAACCACATTTACATCGGGAAGGAAGTTCATTTCAATCACACGCATTCCAGCTCCCTGACAAGTTTCACAACGTCCGCCTTTCACATTAAAGGAGAACCAACCTGGCGGATAGCCGCGAACTTTAGACTCGTTCAGTTGTGCAAATAAGTTTCGAATATCGCTGAATACGCCTATATATGTAGCCGGATTAGATCGAGGCGTTCTTCCAATAGGCGATTGATCTATCTCTATTACTTTATCAATGTTTTCAAGTCCTTTGATTTTTTTATGAGGCAAAGGTTTCTGACTTGAACGATTGAAATGTTGATTTAAAATAGGGTAGAGGGTTTCATTAATCAATGTCGATTTCCCACTGCCTGAAACACCAGTAATGCAAATTAATTTTCCAAGTGGAAATTCTACATTTACATTCTTCAGATTATTTCCGGTACATCCCGACAATTCTAATTTGTTGCCGTTGCCTTTTCTGATTTTACTTGGCTTGATTTGAATTTTTCCAGAAAGGTAATTCGCTGTTAACGTATCAGAATTAATTAAATCATCTGGTTTGCAGCTAGCAATTATTTTTCCTCCATGGGCACCAGCGCCATAGCCAATATCAATAACATGATCTGCGGCCATAATGGTTTCTCTATCGTGTTCAACAACAATTACAGAGTTGCCAATATCTCTCAGGTTTTTTAATGATTCAATCAATCGAATGTTGTCACGTTGATGCAAGCCAATACTTGGCTCATCTAAAATGTACATTACACCAACGAGCTGCGAGCCAATTTGCGTAGCAAGACGTATACGCTGCGATTCGCCTCCCGAAAGCGACTTTGAACTTCTGTTAAGAGTTAAATATTCGAGACCAACATCCAGTAAAAATTTTGCACGTTTTGTAATCTCTTTAAGAATTTCTTTTGCAATAGTTAGTTGTTGTTTCGATAATCGTTTTTCAACAGTTAACGACCATTCGTAAAAATCAGAGAGGTCCATAGCACTTAACTGACCAATGTGTTTTTGATCAATTTTAAAGAAGAGCGATTCTTTCTTTAATCGACTACCATCACATTCGCTGCATACAATATGCGTCATGAAACTCTGCGCCCAGTTTTTCATTTTTGCTGAGGCTACTTCACTTTCAATATGTGATGCAATAAAACTCGCTATCCCTTCAAAACTTGAAACGGTGGAATTAATGCTGCCGGATACAAAGTCAGATTCTACATTAAATATTTCACTCGAACCATATAAAATAATGTTTAAGGCTTCGTCAGGAATATCTTTAATAGGTGTAGTTAGGGTGAATCCATAGCGCTTACCAATTGAAGTTATTTTGCTAAAAATCCAATTGTCCTTAAATTCTCCTAATGGAGCGATACCGCCTAGTTTTATCGATTTGTTGCGGTCAGGAATAATAATGTTGACATCAATTTCAGGAACAGTACCTAGTCCGTTGCATTTAGGACAAGCACCGTATGGAGAGTTAAAAGAAAAACTGTTAGGAGCAGGTTCATCGTAGGAGATACCTGTTACTGGGCACATCAAATGCTGACTTAAATGCTTTACCTTATCTGATTTTTCATCTAAAACCATGATGGTGCCTTTGCCATGCTTGAGCGCCATCTTTATACTGTCGGTTATACGCTGTCGGGAATCTTCATTAATAACAATTCTGTCAATTACAATTTCAATATCATGCGTCTTGTAACGATCTGCTTGAAGTCCACGTTTAAGATCTGTCAATTCTCCATCAATTCTAACCTTCACAAATCCTAATTGCATTATTTGCTGAAACAATTCGCGGTAATGTCCTTTACGGCCTTTTACAACTGGGGCCAGCAATAAGATGTTTTTACCATCGTAAGATTTAAAGATTACATCTAAGATCTGAGCATCGGTCATGCGAATCATTTTTTCGCCTGACAAATAAGAATAGGCATCAGCAGATCTTGCAAATAACAATCGTAGAAAATCGTAAATTTCAGTAACGGTCCCAACAGTTGAACGAGGGTTGGTATTGGTTGTTTTTTGTTCGATGGAAATAACTGGGCTGAGCCCTTTTATTTTATCTACATCTGGTCGTTCGAGGTTACCTAAAAACTGACGAGCATAGGCGGAAAAGGTTTCCATATACCTACGTTGCCCTTCGGCATAAATAGTATCAAAAGCAAGCGAGCTTTTACCGCTGCCGCTTAGTCCTGTTATAACTACCAGTTTATTTCTTGGGAAAACAACATCTACATTTTTAAGGTTGTGAACGCGAGCGCCATATACTTCAACCCATTCTTCTTCCGAAAGCATTTTTGTCGATTAAATTAACTTTCAAAAATAGCAAGAACGCGCCTATTTCGGGACATAAAGGTGATTTATTCTAGATAATGTTTTATACGATAGAAAATTAAGGATAATTGTTAATAACTAACATCAGGAAAAACGAACCTTCTTTTATTGCTTTCGTAAGATGTGTCTAAACAAAGGCTAAAAATGCTAACCAAAAAAGCCAACTTTTCATTGCAATTAAGGCTCATTCTACTAGGATGGGCTATTTTAGTTTGTAATGGATTGAAGGCTCAATCACCGGTAGCATCTTTTAGCACAACAATATCAACAGGTTGTGCACCTTTAAATGTTCAGTTTACGAACAACTCTCAAAATGCTACTAGTTATTCTTGGAATTTTGGAAATGGAAACACCTCGATACTTCAAAATCCGAGCAATGTGTACTTGTCATCGGGAACTTATACCGTTGCATTAACTGCAACAAATGCAGCTGGTCAGTCAAGTAATTATTCAACAACTATTACAGTAGTTACATCGCCAGTTGCCAATTTTACGGTGTCAGCTAATTCAGGGTGTCAATCGAGTCAGGTGTTTAATTTTCAAAACACCTCCTTGAATTATGATTCTTGTTTATGGGATTTTGGTGATGGTACAACTAGTTCGGTAACTAATCCACAACATATCTATAATATTGCAGGAGTTTTCAATGTAACATTAATTGCATTCAATAAAGCATTCGGCTGCAGTAATACAAAAACACAAACAGCATTAATAACTGTTAATCCTAAACCAAATTTATCGTTTGTTGTAAACGATTCTATTACCTGTGATAGTGCAAAGCTATTTCAATTTAATGCTTCAGCCAACAATGTGGCTTCATGGTCGTGGGATTTTGGTGATGGACAAACAGCAAGCATGCAAAATCCTTCTCACGTTTATAATGACACCGGCTATTTTTCAATATCGTTGACTGCGATATCCACCAATGGATGTCCTGCTACGGTAACGAAACAAAATTTCATTCATATTAAATATAATCCAACGCCAATAATTACATCGGATTCAATTACTGGTTGTGAGCCTCATTATATTGCATTATTTGCAAATTATAATCCCAAATTTTCATATCAATGGGTTCATGGAGATTCTTCTGCTAATGTTAATACTTCTGCATCCTATCATACCTACTA
>JBJOND010000048.1:0-20952 GCA_046052065.1 Bacteroidota bacterium
TTTCAGAGGCAGGTTGATTGCCAGTTATTATTTTTCTTTCAAGAAATCTTTCACATGTTCGTTGTGAACGACTTCTGATTTGAAAGCGTAAGCTCCTGTTAATGGAGACTTCACCATCTTAATTACTTTTGAGAACTCTTTACCTTTACCGGTCTTTAGTGTCGCAACTACTTTCTTTGCCATGTTGTGATAATTTTAAGGGAAATCCCCGGTTATTTAATTTCTTTATGAACTGTTACACGCTTTAAGATACGATTGAATTTCTTCAACTCTAAACGCTCAGTTGTGTTTTTCTTGTTTTTTGTAGTGATGTAACGAGATGTCCCAGGCATGCCACTGTTTTTATGTTCAGTGCACTCCATAATCACTTGTACTCGGTTGCCTTTCTTTGCCATGATTTGAAATCAATTAAGTCCCTTTCTTAAGGGGATGCAAAGATAATATAGTTTTCCTAAAAACACAAATAGTAATCATTTAAAAATTCATTTCTCTGTGGATTTATTCGAACAGCTATGCAATTCGACCCCAAATAACTGGTATTTCAGTATTTAAGATAAGAGTCTTGCGCCATTAATTGCTCTATTTCAACCACACTTCTTGGCAAATTACCTGATAAATTAGTCGCAAGCCCCTTCTGATTAATCAAAATATCGTCTTCAATACGTACTCCTATGTTCCACCATTTTTTGTCGCACGGTGAACCTTCGGGAATATAAATCCCTGGCTCAACAGTAATTATTGTTCCTGCCTTTAGTGCGCCGTAGGTACCTGCGTCATGTACATCCAAACCTAAATAGTGACTCGTTCCGTGCATAAAATATTGATCGGCATCTTTCTCGTTTTTGATTATCCCTAATTCAACCAACCCTTTTGTGATAATTGCAGATGTAGCTTCGTGAGTAGCGTGAAATGAATTACCCGATTGACAAACGGCTATTCCTGCTTCTTGCGCTTTAAGGACTAAATTATAAATGATCTTTTGTTCGTCGGTAAACTTCCCATTCACAGGAAATGTCCTTGTGATATCGGCAGTATATCCATGATACTCACCACCCATATCAGCCAAAAGCAAATCGCCCGATTTTAAAGAGTCCCGATTTTCCTGATAATGCAGAATGCAACTATTGCCCGCGCCACCACAAATTGAAGGATAACCCTGATACTCGCCACCGTTATTCTTTACGAAATACTCCACTATCGCCTGCGTTTGATACTCCTTAAATCCAGGTTTAATCGCTTTCATCAGTTCAATAAATCCTTCAACTGATATTTCTACTGCTCTTTTAACCAATGCTATCTCTTCTACTTGTTTTACTTCCCGCATCGAAGCAAGTACCTTGTAAGGCTTGCTTTCTTCGACCACTAAATCAGTTGGCAACTTTTGTTTAAAGTCCTCAACAAGATTTGCTAATGCGATTTTTGAAAATGCTTCAGAATTAGGTTGTGCGGGATACTCCCCCCATACTTCTTGTATTTTCGAAAAATCAATTCCGAATTCTTTAAACTCATTAGTAGTATAAATAGCCTGAATTCCGGTAATAGCATTTACTTCTTTACAACTTGGACGTACACCTGTCCAAACCTCTGCAGATTTATTCTTCGGACGGATAAACAATAACTCCTTTACACCTTTATTCTCATCAAAAGTTTTGACATCCTTAAATAAAAGCAACACCGCATCCGGATCTCTTAATCCTGTTAAATAATAGAAGTTTGGGTTTTGACTGTATTGAAAATCGACATCATTGCTTCTGTTTCGAATCGGATTTGCGAAAAACACCGCTAGACTATGGGCGGGCATCTGCTCAATAAACTTTTCCCTATTACCTTTAAAAAAAGTGGCTGGCAATAAATCATGGTCAGCATTCTGACCAAATACAATGAACGGAATTAAAATAAAAAAAACCGACAGATTACTTCTCATGATTCAAATTTAATCAAAATCGTAATCTACCGGTTCTTTCAACCGTTATATAATAATTTCTTACAATGATCCTTTTACGATAGCGCGTGTAATCGCTTCCGTAATTCCGATTTTATTAATCGTTCTTAAAGCAGATGTACTTACTTTTAATGTAATCCACTCTCCAGTTTCAGGTAGAAAAAATTTCTTAACCTGTAAATTCGGATTAAAACGACGCTTTGTTTTGCGGTTTGAGTGGCTAACTTTATTTCCGGTAATTGCTTGTTTTCCGGTTAAATCACAAATTCTTGACATGACTTTACTTTATTGGGAAGGCAAATTTAGTAAATTTTGTTTTATCTACAAGCACTCCCTCTATTTTTTAATTTTTTTACTGCATTATTTTTTAAGTAACCCTTTTCGTAAAAGATTCAAACCACTTAAAGCGGCTATCTCAATGGTCCTTAGTCGATTATCTCCAAGCTTTAATAGATAAGCCTTTGTTTCATCGGGTGTGCTTACACCTACCCAAACGGTTCCTACTGGCTTTTCAGGTGTTCCACCACCCGGTCCAGCAACGCCAGTAGTTGCAATTGCACAATCAACTTTGAATAGTTTTTTAGCAGATTCAACCATAGCTAGAACTACAGGCTCACTGACAGCACCGTACTTTTCAATCAGGGAAGCAGGTATATTTAAAAGCTGCGTTTTACTTTCGTTGGAATATGTTACCGTTGAGCCCATATAATAAGCAGAGCTTCCTGGTACAGCAGTAATCAAATGCGCCATAAATCCACCCGAACAACTTTCCGCAGTAGCCAACGTTAGGCCTTTTGCTTTTAATAAGTTTCCCACGACCTTGGGTAACTCATCTTTTTCATAACCATAAATGAATTCGGGAATAATAGCCGATAACCCTTTTGTTAGTTCCTCAATTTCTTGCTTTAAACCCTCTTCACTTTCACCAATTCCTGACAATCGTAAACGTACAGAACCTGCACTTGGTAAATAGGCTAATTTAATATTGCTTGGCAGATTATTTTCAAAAGCAACTATTTTTTCTGCCAGAAAACTTTCACCAATACCAAATGTAAGAATGGTGCGATGTAAAATATATGGTGTCTTGAATCTTTGCTTAACTCGAGGGATCACTTCGTTTTCCATCAAATACTTCATCTCATAAGGAACACCTGGTAGACTTACGTAAACAACATCAGCTTCATCGAACCACATACCTGGTGCTGTTCCAACTTTATTATAAAGAGTTGTGCAATTTTCAGGCACCTCCGCTTGGAAACGATTTATTGCTGATACCTCACGTCCTCTTATCGAAAACAAATGGACTACATCTTCAAAAGCTTTTTCATCAAATCGCATATTCACTTTAAAAAAATCGGCCAATGTTTTCTTTGTAATATCATCATTGGTTGGCCCAAGACCACCCGTTATCAAAACTAATTGCGCTCGTTTAGATGCTTCCTTCAGCGTACTAATTATCTCATCGCGATCATCGGAGATTGAAGTTATTCTATTAACCTTAATCCCGATTTTATTTAACTCCTCTCCCATCCAGGCTGAATTGGTATCAATCACCTGTCCGATTAAAAGTTCATCACCTATAGTTATTATTTCTGCTTTCATAGTTTAAAGTCATTCAAATTTAAAGAAAGGAAGTTGCAAGTGTAAAACATCAAAAAGAAATAATTGTTAAAAATGATTTTATTAAACACTGCCTAAAAAATATCTTCCTTCGTTTTTGGTCTGATTTCATCCAGCCATTTAAAATCACGAAGTTTAATATCACTTTCGAGTGCATCTTTTATTGGTAATAATACTGCATCAGGTTCGCTTTTCAAGGCGATTTTTTTTACCTTACTATCAGCAATATAAATATTCATATCGCTGCAATCTGCTTTATTAACTCCTGTAAGTTGTTGTTTTTTATTTCTGATAAAATAAATGGTTTGTCCGTTACCCGACACTTTTATCAGATCGAGTTTATTGTCCACAAAATTCCCAACCATATTCCTTCCTTTTATCTGATTAAATCGAGAGCTGTCCTCCTGTCCAACAATAAAAGAATTATCTTCAAGATACATTTTATGCAACTGATTATTGGATAACTGCAACTTGATAAAATTTGCCGTCAACTGGTTTTTATTATTCCACAAAACAGGATTGATATAAAATGAAATTACTGAATCTGTCGTATTATAAACGAGCGAATCGCACATACCCTGAAGGTCATTCTTAAATATTTTCACTTTATGATAAGCAAAATAAAGTTTCTCTTTTTTCGCAGAATCTTGTTGAGCATACAATGTATCTGCATGCATATACATCGAATCCTTTTCAAATATTTTAATTAGCGAACATTTACCCGTAACAAATGAATTTCCCTTTTTTTCATTCAGATAGGCATACTCGCCAGCAACAATTATTTTTTGCAATGTATCTGTGATGAATACATTTTTCCAGGCCTTACCTACTCCTGCAATACGATCATAAAAAATAGAATCCCCTTCTAACTTATTTTCCTTCGATAATATGTAGGCGTTTTTGCCAAACACCGATTTTTCTGTCTGCGTATTATACCAACCATTTTCACAATAAATAAACCCACCCTCTTTTCCAGTACTTTTAATTGTAGTTGGTCCGAAGAAGTAAGCAATCTTGCTGATTGTATTATACTTTAATGTGTCCGACTGCATAACATATCGCGGATTGTTCAGTTTTACTTTGCTTTTAAAAAAAACTTCTTTATTACGTGCATAATAAAACCCGATATCACTTGTGAGCGTATTCTCTTTATCTCTTACGGTACCTCCTTGAAAGTATGACCCAATATCATTTGTTAAATCGTAAAATAATACTGTTGTAGCCAAATCCATTTTACCATCGGTTAGATGAACTTCTCTTCCGCTTATTTGAGCATTTTTAGTATTACCATCATAATGCAATACATCTCCGCTTAACCTAGCCTGTGGACCTTCAATTCGAATTTTGCCATAAGCATCAATTGTATTATTTGATTCATAAAACAAAGCTGAATCACAATACATCAACGTATTATCTTGTTTGAAAATCACATTCCCAACTAACCGACGTACTTCGACACCATTATACTTAATACCTTCTAACGAACCAGCCTGTATAATCTCGATTGGCTTTCCACTTAGTTGCGCAAAAGATGAATAAGCGCCCAATAACAGCATCAGCATTACAAACCAAAAAGTTCGCAGGTATGCACCATACGAACTTTTGTTAAAGGTTATACACTGACTGAAAGTCATCATTAAATAACTATTATTTAAAAACCTCTTCGCGCACCATCGTTTGTTTACGATCTGGCCCAACGGATAAAATAGTAATTGGCAATCCCGTTGCGTTTTCAATATAAGAGATATAATTTAAAAATGCCTGAGGCAATTGTTCAAGATCGTTATAGCCAGTTAAATCTTCACTCCATCCTGGCAACTCTTCATAAACCGGCTCGATTGGTTCGTTCACTACGTCGTAAGGTACGTAATCGATAATCTGACCTCTGTATTTGTAGTGTGTACAAACTTTAATCGTATCAAAACCACTTAATACATCTGACTTCATCATGATTAATTGCGTAACGCCATTTAACATGATTGCATAGTTCAATGAAGGTAAATCTAACCAACCACAACGACGAGCACGTCCTGTGGTAGAACCAAATTCATTTCCTTTCTTTCTTAATTCATCACCCGTTTCATCAAACAATTCTGTTGGAAATGGTCCACTACCCACACGTGTACAATATGCTTTAAAGATGCCATACACCTCACCAACAGCAGACGGAGGAATTCCTAATCCAATACAAGTACCAGCAGTTACTGTATGTGAAGAAGTCACAAAAGGATATGATCCAAAATCAACATCCAACAATGATCCTTGTGCACCTTCCGCTAATACAGATTGTCCGTTACGAATATTATTATTTAGCTCGTACTCGCTATCAATTAACGTGAGTTCTTTCAAAAGTTCTATCCCTTCGAAAAATCCCTGTTCCATTGCAAGCAAGTCGTATTCAAAATCATACTGCTTTAACATGGCAATATGTTTATCGACTAATTTTTTATAATTCGACAGGAAATCAGGATGCTCAATATCTCCAACACGAAGTCCGTTACGACCTGTTTTATCCATGTATGCAGGACCAATACCTTTTAATGTAGATCCAATTTTCTCTTTTCCTTTTGCTGCTTCAGAAGCTGCATCAATCAAACGGTGAGAAGGAATAATTAAATGAGCCTTACGCGAAATTTTTAAATTGCTCTTTACGTTCACGCCACGTGCGACAAGCGCATCAATTTCTTTTTTGAAAACAACAGGATCAATCACAACTCCATTACCAATCACATTACTTTTTCCATCATGAAAAATTCCAGATGGAATAGTATGCAAAACATGCTTAGTTCCTTCAAACTCTAAAGTATGACCTGCATTTGGACCACCTTGAAAACGTGCAATCACATCATATCGTGGAGTTAGCACATCCACTACTTTCCCTTTACCTTCGTCTCCCCATTGAAGACCTAATAAAACATCAACTTTCATAATAATTTTTAATTAGCAAATGACTTAGCAGCTGCCTCTTCGTTTTCAAGTACTGAAAACACATTGTTCAATTTAGTGATAACAAGTAAAGAATTGATTTTTTCAGGCACTGCGCAGATAACTGCTTCACCACCCGCTTTTCTAGCTTTCGATAAAATATTTAATAAAACATTTAATCCTGTACTGTTCATGTATTGAAAAGCAGACAAATCGATAACATAATTTAAATGTGTTCCTTCCGAATGCGAATCAATCTCTTCCATCAATCCATTGGCTTGATTTTTTTCAATCAGATTTCCATTTAATTTTATTAGCGAATAACTATCTTTTTGTGTGATTTTAAATCCGAATTCCATAGTATTTTTATATGTTGCTAAATTACTTGTTTTTTGCTTTCAAATTTTCACAATTTCCTTTTTGCGCTAACATATTGCATTTGCCAAATAAGTTCAAACTGTGATGTGTAACATCGAACCCTAAAATATCGCCCATCATTGATTGGATTTGCTGTATTCTAGGATCACAAAACTCGAGTACCTTACCGCAGTCCTGGCAAATTAAATGATCATGTTGCTTATAGGCATATGACTTTTCAAACTGTGCCATATTTTTCCCAAACTGATGCTTAGTAATCAAATCGCAATTTAGCAGATGTTCAATTGTGTTGTAAATTGTTGCACGGCTCACATGATACTTTCTGGTTTTCAAATGAGCAAAAAGCGACTCCACATCAAAATGCTCATTAATAGAATAAATCTCTCTCAAAATGGCAAAGCGCTCTGGCGTTTTACGGAGATTATTTTTTTCTAAATATTCCAAAAATACCGCATGTACTTTGTCGGCTATTTTTTCATTAGCACTATTCATAGCTAGAGTCATTTTGATCATTGTTATTATCAATGCGCATCACCGATAAAATACCTGGTAGCTTTTCAATTTTCTTGATTAGTTTTTTAAGATGCTCTGTATCGTGCACAAATAACATGATTGTTCCTTCAAAAACCCCATCATTACTTTCAATATTAAGTGAACGAATATTTACTTTCAACTCACTGGAAATTACTTTTGTGATATTATTAACTACACCTACATCATCTAACCCTGTTAATTTCACTCCCGTTAAAAAGGCAATTTGCTCTTGACCAAACCATCTTGCTTTTACAATTTTATTAGCATAGTTAGCCATTAACTGCATCGCATTTGGACAATTAGTTCTATGAATTGAAATGCTATTACCATCTTCAATAAATCCGAAAACGTCATCACCCGGGATAGGTGCGCAGCAATCCGATAATTTGTATTTAATCTGATCGATATCCTGCCCGATTACCAACATATCCGACTTTCCTCTTATCGATTTCACAAGGTCTTCGAATGTTTGCTGATCAGTTTTAAATGTATTTGGTAGTTTACCTTGTTCTTTTAAATCGAAAAAGTCTTTTAGATTTGTTAAGTCAATCGCACCAACTGCAATTCGGTAATAGAAATCGGTAATATTGGTGACTTTAAAAAACATTAAGAGTTCATTTAATGCATAAGTGATTTTATCCAGCTTCAGCGACTTGATTTTCTTATCAAATATTTCTTTCCCTTCTTCTGCAAATTTCTTCTTATCCTCTTTGAGTGCTGTTTTTATTTTTGATTTAGCTTTTGCCGTAACAACCATATCCAACCAGTTGTCCTTCGGACGTTGT
The DNA here is from genome assembly GCA_046052065.1 of Bacteroidota bacterium. Taxonomy (GTDB): domain Bacteria; phylum Bacteroidota; class Bacteroidia; order AKYH767-A; family OLB10; genus CAINEC01. Next base: position 8,185 of record JBJOND010000048.1, read on the forward strand.
TTGCTAGCGGTAATAATTTCTACCTGATCGCCTGAATTTAAAACGTGCGAAATAGCTGCTAATTTATGATTGACTTTAGCCCCTATGCATTTAGTTCCTATATCGGAGTGAATTTCGAAAGCAAAGTCGAGTGCGGTTGATCCTGATGGAAGGGTTTTAATTTCCCCTTTAGGCGTAAAAACAAAAATCTCTTCTGCAAAAAGATTTAATTTAAAATCATCAATGAAATCTAGTGCATTTGCATCAGGATTTTCAAGCGTTTCACGAATTCGAGAGATCCATTCATCTAACGCACCCTCGTGGTTAGACTCTTTGTATTTCCAATGGGCAGCATAACCTTTCTCTGCAATTTCATCCATTCGCTTGGTTCTTATCTGCACTTCCACCCACTTTCCTTCTTTACTCATAACGGTTGCGTGCAACGACTCGTAACCATTCGCTTTGGGAGTACTGATCCAATCGCGCAAACGATCAGGGTTTGGCGTGAAATAATCGGTGATTTTAGAATAAACTCTCCAACATTCTGCTTTTTCCAAATCATACGGACAATCGATAATAATTCGAATAGCAAATAAATCATACACCTCTTCGAAGGTGATGTTTTGCTTTTTCATCTTATTCCAGATTGAATTGATTGACTTAGGACGACCCTTGACTTCGAACTTAAAATGTTCATTTTTTAATTCGTCGATAAGCGGACGAGTAAAATCGTTGATAAACTTTTCACGATCTCTTCTACTCTGCTGTAATTTCAAAGCTATCGAACGATAAACATCCGGCTCGGTATATTTCAATGCTAAATCATCCAACTCTGTTTTGATTGCATAGAGTCCTAAACGATGCGCCAAAGGAGCATACAGATAAGCCGTTTCATTTGCAATTTTCAATTGCTTATCGCGTGGCATAGAGCCGAGCGTACGCATGTTATGTAAGCGATCTGCAATCTTAATTAAGATAACACGAACATCATCACTAAGAGTAAGAAGCATCTTTCGGAAGTTCTCCGCTTGCAACGAACTCTTATGATCAAACACACCTGAAATCTTCGTTAATCCATCAACGATATTCGAAACTTTTTTATTGAAGAGTCGCTCCAGATCATCGAGCGTATAATGCGTATCTTCTACTACATCATGCAATAAAGCACACACTACTGCAAGTGCTCCCAAGCCAATTTCCTCAGCAACAATTTGCGCAACAGCTATTGGATGATAAATATATGGTTCGCCCGACTTACGGCGCATATCGCTATGTGCCTCTAGGGATATATCAAAGGCCTTACGAATCATCTTGCGTTCTTTTACATCAATATTCGATTTGCAAGACTTTAAAAGCGCGCGATAGCGTTTTAATATTTCCTTTTTTTCCTGCTCTGGGTCAAGAATAATAGGAGCTAACTTAGTTGTATTTCCGTTGCTTTGGGTAGTACTCATAGTAGTTGAACAAAGGTAAGAAAAGCCATTCGTATAAATAAAAAATGGCCGCTTGAAAACGGCCATCTAATTATTATTTTACATTTAGTTAATCATTACTGGCATTACCAACATTAACAAGTCAGCATTAGGGTCTGACTCATCTTTCGGAGATGATAATAATCCCGCACGATTTGGTAATGATAATTCCATTTGAATATGTTCAGAATGAAGATTACTTAGCATATCAGAAATAAACTTAGCATTAAAAGCAATTTCAATATCTTTTCCTTCGTAGCTGCATTGCAAACGCTCGTTCGCATCATTTCCAAAATCTACATCTTCTGCTGAAATATCTACCTGGCTACCTGCAATTTTAAACTTCACTTGATGCGTAGTTTTATTAGAGAAGATAGACACACGCTTAATTGCACTTAAGAAAGAAAGACGATCGATTGTTAACTTATTAGGGTTGTCTAAAGGAATAACTGCTTCATAATTTGGATAACGGCCGTCGATTAATCGACAAATCAAATTGATATTATCGAAAGAGAAAAATGCATTCGCTTCATTGAAATCTACTTTCACTTGCGTGTTGGTATTTGGCAAATTTGATTTTAATAATCCAAGTGGCTTCTTTGGAAGAATGAAAGAAACTTCTTTTCCCGAACGGATATCTGAACGACGATATCTTACTAATCGATGAGCATCAGTAGCAACGAAAATAGAACCTTCTTTTCCAAACTGACAAAACACCCCTGTCATAACAGGACGTAATTCATCATTACCAGTAGCAAACAAAGTTGTATTGATTGCGTCTGCTAATGTATCACTTGGTATATCGATTGATTCAGGCTTGTCGATAGTTGGCAATTTAGGAAACTCATCACCATTAAAACCTGAAAGTTTATACTTACCTACATTTGAACTAACTTCAATCTGAAAGTTATCCATATTCACCTTAAAAGTAAGTGGCACCTCACTGAACGTCTTAAGCGTTTCTAATAAAAGTTTCGCAGGAATAGCAATCTTACCACTCTCTTTAGATTCAACTTCAATACTTGTACTCATTGTCGTTTCTAAATCAGATGCTGATGCTTTAAGCTCACCAGGATTTAATTCAAAAAGGAAATTTTCTAAGATTGGCAATGGAGTGCTCGACTGCAATGCACCACTGATAGCCTGCAACTGCTTTAATAAGGTTGTAGAGGAAACAACAAATTTCATATTCTATTTTCTATTTTTTTAAAATAACAACGATCAAATCACAAAATTCAATTTGATGAGCAAATATAATTAAGGGGATTTTTCAATCCCATTATTTCAAGCTTATGTTATCAACAATTAAGAGAAAATAAGATTTATACTAAAATCAATATCTGTTTTCAGGTGCGATAGCGGCCTTACCTGGCATTAATACCTCCGGTGTAATCATCACACGGTCGAAGTGAAAATACTGACAAATAAACCACTCGTCGCTGCCATCCATACGAGTATAAAAACGATCCATATCGAACTGTAAAGGCTTGCCTGTATTCTCGTCAAACTGATTGCGGGAAGAGGAAGTGACAGGCTTACGGTATAGCGTAATAGTTTTAGTATAATTTCGATCATCGGTAACCGATACACTAGCAAAAGGTGGTGTTTTAAGAATCGAATCAGCCTCTACCTTTCCTAATCGATTATCAATTCGTTCAAAGTTAGTATTGCTAAATACATCCAGATATTTCCTCATTTTTACAACATCGTAAGGAACCTGTTTAACTGAAGGCTGGGTATATGCCAATGTGTATGTTGAATCCGCATTTCGTGCAATAGAAAAACTACGATCCAACTTTGTTGAATTGACAATATTAATTCCCACTATCGTACGCGGATCGACATGAAATACATAACGCTCTCGCCATTCATTTTCGTTAGTAAGATAGCGCGTACTTAAAAAACCATTAAATCCTGGGATATGCATGATATAAGGAACTGTCGATTTTTCGATGTACATAAACGTGCCAAGATTATCCATAGTTGGATGTCCTACATAATACGTCTTAACCAGATTTCCTTTTTGGTAAATTTCAATCTTAACAGATTTAGAAGCCATTAGCTTCATTGTATTATTATAAAGATTTTTACCTACAGGGCTTTTTACCTCGAGTGATTTAATAGTAGTCAAAAGGTTATCAATGGACTCCTGACGCGCGTTGTACTTATTATTCACCATCCACTTGCCAGCAGAAACACGGGTTAGCAACGACTTGTTTCCATCTCTGTCAACAAGAAATAATTTATCAATTGAAGCTGTATCACTCACTGCAAAATCACGCAAATCGCCAACAATTGTTGATGATTTTTTAGAATATAATGCATAAATAGCTATTCCTGCCACCAACACAAAAACGCCCATCAAAAGTTTATTTTTCATAGTATTCGCCAGCTTACTTATTGTATTTTCTTTTACGATTATAGGTCTTAAAAACTCCAAATAAAACTATCAAAAGCACGGGAGCCCCTGCATTCATAACCTTCATGACCTGGTTATCTTTTTCTATCACATTCGGGTCAATCAAGCGCAACTTAAATACTTTATTCCTTACTTGCATTAAATTCGAATCGTCGCACAAGTAATCAATGCAATTTTGAATAAATGACTTATTTCCAAAAGTGTTTCTTGTAAATCGATCGTACCCCAAAGGCATAGGATTTCCTTTCATTGTGTCATTGGCAATAATATCTCCATCGCTAATAACAATCATTTGATTTTCGACACTCGATTCTTTAAATGCAATTTCTTTATTATCGATTATCTCCTTTGATGCTATTCTGTTTTTAAATGCAGAGGTAAACTTCCCTTCTAACAAAACAGCAACTGGTAAATCACGAGCAGGAAACATTTTAGGATCTGGCTTAAACTCCATGATACCTAAGCTAACACGTGCTGGCGCCGTTGATAGTTTACTGTAACGCGAAGAAGCCAACAACACTGTCGACTTAACATCACTCGCCCCAAGTAAATCGATAGAACTCGTAAACTGTCCTTTAATTGAATTTAAATTATTGACAATTGGATGCGTTGACATTGGAGTAAATACAGGGAAAAAGTACCATGGCTTCAGTTCTTGCTTTGGCTGATTTCCAATATAACCTGTCACAACCGGAATCATAGAACAACTTAAATCCTGTATTAAATCATAATTGATTCTTGCACCGTAACGAAACAACATATCATCAAGGTTTAGGTCGCGTGCCAATGCCATTGTATTACCAGTGCTTTTGATACTATCCATCGTAACCTGCATCGGATCAACCAGCCATACTACCTTTCCTCCATTCATTACAAACTGATCAATAATGAACTTGTCTTTATTACTGAAAGCAGAATCAGGCTTTGCAATCACAATCGCCTTAAAATCACGAAGAATACCTAACGTACCGTCTATACGCAAACGCTTTACATCATATGATGTTTGAAGCGTTCTTAAAATATCTGCAGTTTGCAATTCACTTAGCTCTCCATGTCCATATACAAAGCCCACTAAAGGACGGAGCGGTTTTGTTACTTTACGAATAGCGTTACACAGTTCGTATTCAATATTCTGAATGGAATTATTGAGCATGACCTCTGGAGGAGCACCTAATTGGTCTTTCAACAACTGAACACCTAATTCCTGGTTGGAATAAGTCACTAATGCACCCGGCCAGATATACTTTCTGTTAAGCCCTTCTTTTGTTCTTTCTTCGAGTGTTGAAGGCTGAATTCCTTTTTGATAAAGTTGGGCAAATAATTTATTCCTTTCTTTTTCGTCAGTATTAGCCGATGGATCAATAAACTCATATTCGAGTTTGCCTTTTGAATAAGCCCTTAACTCATCTAGCATTTCCTGCGTTGAATTTCGCAAACGCATAAACCCAGGCGCGAAATCACCTTCGAGATACACTTTTACAAACACAACATCTTTTAAATTACCTACCAGCTGCTTACTTTCTTTTGAAAGTGTAAATCGCTTATCTGAAGTCAAATCGAACCTCAAAAACCAAAATGAAGAAATGATATTTAAGAAAACGATGATAGCTAAAAGCATCACGAGATTCATGATAGCCTGTCGGCGTACATTTATTTTTTTAGTGCTTTCGACTACCATTTTCTGCTCTCAATTACGGTACGTGTTGAAAAAAGGAAAATAAAAATCAAACTAAAAAAGTATATCAAATCACGGGTATCAACCACCCCTCTACTCATACTTACATAATGCGCGTGAACGCCGAGATTAAAAAGAAGATTACTTAAATACGGAATTTCACTTAGTGTCGATGCCAGTTCAAATCCTGTATAACACAACAAGCATAAGAAAAAAGCAATAATAAAAGACACCACCTGATTATCTGAAATTGCTGAAGCAAATAATCCAATTGCAACAAACCCTGCTCCCAATAATAAAAGGCCAATGTAAGAACCAATAATTGAACCTGTATCGATATTGCCTACCGGAAAACTAATTGAATAAATGGTAAAACAATAGATGATTGTAGGCAATAATGATATAAAAACAAGAATGACTCCCGAAAGATATTTCGCCATCACCACTTGCATTTCGGTTAATGGTCTTGTTAGCAACAACTCTATCGTTCCCGTTTTTTTCTCTTCCGAGAACAAGCGCATAGTCACTGCAGGAACCAATAACATATAAACCCAAGGAGTTATGGAGAAGAGTGAGTCGATGTTAGCATAACCGCTATCGATTACATTCAGCTCACCTGGAAAAATCCACATAAACAAACCAATGGTTAATAAAAACACTGCAATTACAATGTAACCAATCAGTGAATTCAAGAAACTATTTATCTCTTTTAATAGTAGGGCAAACATAGGATGGCAAAGTTAATCGAATGCATTTAACTCAATTAAAAAAAATCTTGTTTTTTGATATTTTTTTAACCTTCGAGATTTTCTTTCCACAATCAAAAAAAATGAATAGGTTCGTAACTTCAATTTATAGTTAGATGCCGAGAGTATTACAGATAATAAACAGATTAAATTTAGGTGGTCCAACCTTTATCGCTGGATATTTAACTGCTTATCTAGGTGAAGAATACGAAACAATGTTATTGGCTGGGCTGAAGGATGATAGCGAAGAGAGCTCTGAGTTTATCGTGAGGAATATGGGCATCACTCCTCGTTATATCAACAATATGCGAAGGGAAATAAACTGGAAAGACGATAGAATTGCTTATAAAGAGATAGACGCTATCATTAAAGAATTTCAACCTGATGTTGTACACACACATGCAGCTAAGGCGGGTACATTAGGACGATTAGCGGCCATCAACAATAACGTTCCTGTAATTTTACACACCTTTCATGGCCATGTCTTCGAAGGTTATTTTGGAAAATTAAAAACTGCTATTTTTTTAAATATTGAACGCTATTTAGCCTGGAAATCAAGCGGTATTATTGCTATAAGTAAAATTCAAAAGGAGGAATTATACCATAAATTCAAAGTAGCTTCTAATAAAAAATCATTTGTTATTCCACTGGGCATTGATCTCGAAAAGTTCCAGACTAATCAAGCAGAGAAAAGAAATACTTTTAGAGCCCAATATCATTTGACTGACGATACAATTGCAGTAGGAATTATTGGCAGACTTGTTCCGATAAAAAACCATCAATTATTTGTAGATTGCTGGAAAGAAATACTTAGCAAAACCACAAAAAAAGTCCATGCTTTTATCATTGGCGATGGTGAGGACAGAGAAGTGATTTTTGAATACTGCAAAAAGTTAAATTTAGACTACAATTTAGGTTCTAACTATAACGTGGAAAACACAATAACATTTACCTCATGGATCATTGATATTGATACCCCTGTTGCAGGATTAGACATTATCGCACTTACTTCAAATAATGAAGGAACACCAGTTAGTCTTATTGAAGCACAAGCAGCTGGAAAGGCTATAGTTAGTACCAATGTTGGCGGAATTAGAGATATCGTTATCGAGGGTAAAACGGCGTTATTATCCCCTAAAGAAGATAGAGAGCAATTTTCAAAAAACCTACTTGAATTGATTGAAAACGAAAGCATAAGGAATAATATGGCCAGCTCAAGTCCATCTTTTGCAGAGGCGTCATTTGGATATATGAAAATGGTAGAAAATCATAGGCAACTTTACAGCAGATTACTCAGCGAAAAGAGATAAGGATATTAGCGCTCACAAAGAACATTTTTTCATTACATTTGCTTCACTAAATTCAATAGCTATTTTATGAGAAAACTAGCCTTGTTGTTGTTGCTTACTGTTACCCTTTCATCTTGCAACATCAACCCTAGCGTAATGTTCAAAGTTCCATCTAATTACGAATTTGATGTTGACCAAACAATCGGAAACGTTGAATATCGTGTTTCACCAAACGATATCGTAAGCATGAGTGTGTATACGAATGATGGTTTTAAACTAATCGACATTACAACATCTGCTGAGTCGGTAACATCACGACTTAACAACATGAACAACAACACGAATATTCAGTTTTTGGTTGAACCAGACGGGATGATTAAACTTCCCATTATTGGCAAAATCAAAATTGCGGGCATGACAATCCGTGAAGCCGAAAAATCGTTGGAAGCACAATATGCCAATTTTTATAACAAACCATTTGTAGTTGTAAGAGTTGTTAATAGAAGGGTTACTATATTTCCAGGCACAGGTGGATCTGGGAGAGTAGTAAATCTTGATAATGAAAGTACAACTGTAATTGAGGCATTAGCATTAGCTGGAGGCATTACGAATACCGGTAAAGCGAAAAAGGTAAAATTAATTCGTGGTGACTTAAGAAATCCGAAAGTGATCCTACTCGATCTTTCTACTTTAGAAGGTGTGAAGCAAGGCAATTTATTATTGCAAGCTAACGATATTATTTATGTAGAACCTGTTCCTCGTGTATCACAGGAAGTATTAACGCAAATCACTCCAATTGTGGGAATTATTACAAGCTTCGCCTTGATTTATAATATTGCTATAGGATTCTAATCAACATACTATAAAGCTTACTGTGGCTAAAAAGAAAATATCCCCTATAAACGAAGAGTTTGACTTTAAACTTTTTGTTACCATAGCAAAAAAGAATATGCTATGGTTTGCTTTTTTGATGTTATTATCCGCAGTAATCGCATTAGTTATTTTACGCTATAGCGCTCCAGTATTTGAGTGTGCATCTGTAATTAAAATTGCGAATGAGGATAACGCTCAAAATGTATTGGGCCTTGATTCGAAAAACGGATTTTACGCTGATAACAACAGTGAAATTGCAGGTGATATTGAGTTGATTAAATCAAAGATTATCATCGGTAAAGCCGTACGCAATTTACCTTTACAAGTTTCTTATTATTCCAAAGGTTCAATTTTAGTAAATGAGCTTTACAGGCAAACACCATTTACTGTCGATTATACACTTAAAGATTCGAGCATTTTAGGAAACCCTATATTAGTTGAATTTAAAAACAAGAATACACTTACGCTTACCTATACAGCTCGTAAATCTGGTAAAAAAACAGTTCAAGATTACTATGCTGGCAAGTGGATTAATCTTCCAGAAGCGACCATCAAGATAAACGTGCTGGATTATAATTCAATTGTTGAAATGCAAAAAGACATTAGCAAAGATGTTTTCTTTTTCACAATTAATAATGAAACTGAAGTCATCTCAAAAATAGCAAAAGAAATTTCCGTTAGTGTCTTAAATATTGAAGCGAAAACAATTCAAATCAAATTAAAAGATAAAAATGCAATTAAAGCATCTGACATTGTAAATAAGCTTGCGCAGGAATTTAATATTTATGATGTCGAAAAAAATTCGGAGGTTGCTAATAAAATTCTAGACTTTATTGATAAAACAATATCGAGTATTGATATTGAATTAAGTAATTCAGAAAACTCGATTGAAGCTTTTAAGAGGACCAATAAAATTATTTCCCCAGATCAGGCTATAAACGATGTTACAATTGATTATAAAACCTATCAAAATCAATTGATGCTTGTTAATACCCAGCTGTCAATTTACCAATCGTTAAGTAATGATATAAAAGGCAATAATGATATTGGGAAATTCTTATTATCTATTTCAGGAACAGCAAAGGATCCACAGTTTATAATGCAGTTAACCAAGTTGCAACAGCTAATTGATGAGCGTGATCAAATCAGATTACAAGCAACTGAAAATGCAGAAGTATCTAAGAGTATAAACACAAGAATTCAAAACCAGAAAGAAATTATTTTTAAGTCAATTAACAATGAAGTTACGACCCTGCAAAAGCAAAAGCAGTATCTAAGTTCTCTACTGAGCGAAGCCAATAGTCGTTTTGTTAAAATTCCTAACCAACAAGCAGAATTCAATCGCTTAGAAAGACTCTTTAATGTAAATGAAAAGTTCTATTCGTTATTGCTTGATAAAAAAGCGGAGTTCTCAATTACACGCGCTGGATATGTACCGAAGCATGTAATTCTTGTAGAATCAAATCCAAATACACCTCCTGTTTCACCTAACAGAGCATTAATAATCAGTGCCTGTTTGATGATTGGTTTTTTAATAAGCTTCATTATAATTATCACACGCTATTTATTATACAACGAAATAAACTCTTTAGAAGAAATTGGCCAGTATACAGAAGCTTCACTATTAGGAATTGTTCCTAAGTACAAAAGAGAAATCCCTGTTTCACAATTATTAGTCGACAAAAATCCTAAGTCAGTTATTTCAGAAGCATTTAGATCAATAAGAACTAACCTTCAGTTCATCTCTAACGAGGATGAGCCTAAACTATTAGCGGTTACCTCAACCATTTCCGGAGAAGGGAAAACATTCAACGCTATCAATCTTGCAGGTGTTGTAGCTTTCTCAGGCAAGAAAGTTATTATTCTAGATTTGGATATGCGTAAGCCCAAAATTCACATTGGATTTAATGTTGAAAATGAAAGAGGAATGAGTACGCTTTTGATTGGAAAAGATACAGTTGAAAATTGTATAGTTAATAGCTCATTGGCCAACTTGGATTTTATTACAGCGGGACCAATACCTCCTAACCCAGCCGAGTTGATTATTAATCCAAAAATGAATCAGCTGTTAGACTATTTAAAAACTAAATACGACATTATCATTGCCGATTTACCGCCAGTGGGAATCGTAAGTGACGGGGTGCCTATTTTACAAATAGCAGATTATCCATTATACATTCTTCGTGCTAATTATTCGAAAAAAATGTTCATTGCGCAGTTAAACAAACTGATGAATGAAAATAAAATCACGAATATGTCTGTAATTCTTAACGGTGTTGAAATGTCTCGATTGAAATATGGTTACGGCTATGGTTATAGTTATGGCTACGGATATGGTTATGGTTATAGCTACGGTTATGGATATTACGAAGAGGATGACGAACCGCTAGGATTTGTGGACAAAATCAGGAACCTGATTGCTAAAAAAAGATAAAATGACGGTCGACCGTTTTGACATAGAAGGTTTGTTACTAATCAAGCCCACTCTCTTTTCAGATGAAAGAGGTGTATTTTACGAGACGTATTCTCGTTCTAAATATAGTGCACTTGGTATTCCAGAAAACTTCTTACAAGACAATGAGTCCATTTCGAAAAAAAATGTACTAAGAGGCCTGCATTTTCAATCACCCCCATACGACCAGGGAAAACTTGTTAGAGTAATTAAAGGAGCAGCCATAGATGTAGCTGTCGATATCAGAAAGCAATCACCAACATTTGGTAAATACATCATGGTTGAATTAAGCGAAGAAAATAAATATCAGTTCTGGATACCTTCAGGTTTTGCTCACGGATTTTTATCTCTTGCAGATGAAACTATTTTCTCTTATAAATGCACTAACCTGTACAACAAAGAGTCAGAGTCGGGTCTGATTTGGAATGATAAGGATATCAATATCCAATGGAATATTGAAAATCCAATTGTTTCAGAAAAAGACATTCAACTTTCCTCATTCAATTCGTTTAACACCCCGTTTTAAATTGTAGAATGATCACCGTTATGGCAAATAAAATTTACTTAGTATATATCATCTATTTTATACTTCTGACATTTTTTTCGTTAATGGTCAATGCTTTATTCCTTCGATTTTTTAAAACATTAGGAATAAGAAATAACTCGGGAGAAACCATTATTAGATGGGGTGCACTTTCTAAACCTGCTATTGGAGGAATTACTTTTTATATTATGTTTTTGCTTTCAGTAGCTAGTTACTCCATATTATTTGAGCCTGCAAAGCCTTTATTTCAAACAGCATTTATTGGACTACTGCTAGCTTGTGGTGCGGGATTTATAATTGGCTTGGCCGATGATGCATACGACACTAAGCCATTATTAAAATTCGGTATTCAGTTTTTATCAGGACTAATCTTAATAACATCCGGTATTTACATCAAGATTTTCCCAAATGAATTATTGAATTACTTCTTTACATTGTTTTGGGTTGTAGGTATTATGAATTCTATTAACATGCTTGATAACATGGATGGAATTACAACGATTGTATCAATTGGAATTATTCTCAATACGATCTTTAGAATTGTTATTCACCAGGACATGGATAATATGCATCTGTTGGTATTGATTGGAGTGCTTTCATCCTTAGTTGCCTTCCTTCGCTTTAACTGGCATCCCTCAAAAATGTATATGGGTGATACTGGTAGTCAGTTTTTAGGAGTATTCCTTGCAGCTATTGGTATTATTTATTTTTGGAACGATCCTTACTCTCCAAATGTACCTGCAACAGGAAATTTGTTTTGCTCAACATTAATGATTTTTATTTTGCCAATTTTAGATACTACAGTTGTTGTTGTTAATCGTTTGTCAAAAGGTCAATCCCCATTTATAGGAGGAAAAGACCACACAACTCACAATCTCGCTTATTTTGGATTAACTGATGGTCAAGTTGCATTAGCATTCTCTGCATTAGCACTTTGTACAATTTCGTTAAATGTAATAATCACCTTGTTTATCGACCAATGGTCGCATTTGCATACGCTTTACTTCTCATCGTACTTTATAGGACTTCTATCGTTCTTTTTCTATGCAACGAGAAGTAAAAAGGCAAAGTCGCGCCAGCGCTTATACAAAATGCGCATGGTTCATCCGAAAGAAGATGTTGCTTAATTAATTTTTTATTGGTTGTCTAATAACCCAGGTCGGCGTTCGCGTGTGCGTTTAACCGACTCATCATATCTCCATTGCTGAATATTTGCTTCATGGCCTGATAATAAAACATCAGGCACCTTCCAACCTCTAAATTCTGCAGGACGCGAATAAACGGGCGGTGCAACTAAATTATCTTGAAACGAATCAGAC
>JBJOND010000049.1:0-20576 GCA_046052065.1 Bacteroidota bacterium
ACTAATCCAGCATTTTCTTCTCCTGCTTTCGCCAGCATATGAGGGCCATCTTTCGGAAGCGTTTTAAGCCAAACGATTGAGTTTTTGTAAGAACAATGCTCCGACCACATCACAGAAAAAATACTTACTTCTGTAAAGTTCGGCGTACGACCTAAAATACTCTTGATTTTTTCAAATTCTTCAGGTAGTAAACCTAATTTCTGGGCTGTTGATACACTGATTTGGTCTTCGGCTGTAGCTGACATATGCTAAATTTTAAATGTTAAATAAATATGAGGCAAAAGTAACAAAGTCATTTTTCTTTTTGAAGACTACAACCACGAAATAAGTATGATTTATCAAAAATATAATACGCGGTTGTTCACAACTATATTCGTAAATATTGAATAAAATTCATAGATAATTCTTATTGACAGCTTCATTTTTTTATTTTTGACCTATGCTCGAGTTCATCCTTTCGCTGGCAGTCATTGCGTTTGCTATCTTTTTAATCGATAGGATGCCCGTATTTCAACATCAAAAAATTAATACAGGTACGTTTAAAGTTATTTTCCTTGTAAAATTAATCGCAGGCTTTTTACTTTATTTAATTTATACGCGTTACTATACGGATAGAGCAACAGCCGATATCTTTCGTTACTTCGATGATGCTGAAATAATGTATCAGTCGCTCTTTAATCATCCTTACGATTATTTACGGATGTTAACGGGCTATGATTCGGCAAGTCCTGATTTGCAGCATTACTACGATGCTATGCGTAATTGGTACAATACCGACATGGTTTTTAATGATACACGCACCATGATTCGCTTTAGCGCATTTCTCAAATTGTTTTCGCTCGGCACGTATTATCCTCATGCAATTGTGATGTGTTTCTTATCATTGTGTGGATTAACTGCATTGTATCGTTTTTTTACTTCTTTTATTGATGGGAAAGAAACAATGTTGCTGATAGCTGTTTTTTTAATGCCATCTATTCTTATCTGGACAAGCGGTTTAATTAAGGAAGCATTTCTGTTGTTTTCATTAGGCATGTTGCTAAACACACTTCATAATTTAATTGAAAAAAAATCGGTGACAAGTAGTACTATTAGTCAGTTGATTATTTTCTTATTTTGTTTATTCTTGATTAAACCTTATATCATTTTCTTGTTGATCCCTTGCGTTGCTGGATGGATGCTATTAAAACATAATACAAATTCACAATTATTAAAGCTGATAACTGTTTATTTTATTTATGGTAGTTTGGTAGTTTTTGCATCGGAATTTTTGTTTGGAAAACGAATTCCTAAATTATTACTCGATAAGCAATCGGAATTTTTTCATGTTGCGGAGCGTGATAGTGCGAATAGTTTAATTGCAATTCCTACCCTTGACAATGCATATTCATCCTTGATTGTAAATAGTCCAAACGCAATTAAGAATGTTGTTTTTCGTCCTACTATTTTTGAAGTGAAAAATCCGCTCATGCTTTTAGCAGCATTAGAAAACTTAATTATCGCTATTGCCCTTTTACTTAGTTTGTATTTGCTAATCAAGTCGAAATTTAAAATAGGTACATATTGGATTTTATTAGCCTTCTTTTTTTGTATGACTATTTTTATTCTAACGGGATTAGTAACACCGATATTAGGAGCTATTGTTCGTTATAAAGTTCCTGCATTACCGTTTTTTCTATTTGTCATGATTAATTATTTACCTGAAGTAACTTTCGGTAAAACCCTACAGCATTTAATTAGAAAGAAGTAATGGGACTACTGCTCGCTCTTTTTTATGCGTTGATAATTGTTTATTGCATTTATCGATTCGATGCACTAAGGCCAAAGCATATGTATTGGGAGATCGCTGGAGTTTATTTTTTTGCAAAGTGTGTTGTTGGGTTAGGTCTAGGAATTTTTTATTTGAAATATTACGGTGCTGGTGATACCTACGGTTACTTCAGTGACTCTGGGCATTTATTTTCTGTTCTGTTTAATGAGCCAAAACAGTTTTTTAAAATTATGTTCGGCTATCATTTAGAAAGTCCTGATACTGCACGTAATGTTGCCTCACTACATATGTGGGTCGATAGTGGTTTCGATGAGTATTACAATGATGCAAAAACGTTAGTGAAACTAAATACTATTTTTCGATTTGTTTCTTTTGGCTATTATGAAGTACATGTGGTGCTTATGGCATTTATGGCTTACATCGGATTGGTTTTGCTCTATCGAATATTTCTTGATGAAGTGATCCCCAATAATAAATGGAGTTGGATTATTGCTTTATTAGTATTTACAATTCCTTCTCATTTTATCTGGAGTTCTGGATTAATGAAGGAACCGTTGATTGTTTTTGTATTTGCGTTGCTGATGTACATAACCTTTTTGTCTACCCAACAAATGCGTGTTCGTTATATCGTCTATTTCGCTTCCATCGTAATACTCTTTTGCTTTGTGAAAATTTATTTGCTTCTGATAATGCTACCTGGCATTTTAGGTATATATCTTTTCCGATTTAAGAAACCACTCAAGCAAGTTACATTCATTCTTTTATTTTATGCTATATCGGTTTCATTGGTTTTGTTTTTGGGCAACTATTATCCTTCATTCGATTTACCAACATTGATGTTTGGAAAGCAATTGAACACTTATCGCTTTGCTGTATTTATGAATGCTGGAAGTTTAGTGCAACCAATTTCTTTTGCACCTACAATTTCGAGTTTTCTAAAACATTTTCCTGAAGCTTCTTGGTTTGCATTTTTTCATCCTACTTTATCAGAATTAAAAGAGTGGTGGTTCTTTCCTTTTTCAATCGAATCGTGGATTATCCTTTTATTCTTTGCAATGAATGTTTTACTTGATAAAGGTAAAATGTATTTTACATCTTCGTTTTGTTTTTTATCATTGTTTATTGCAGTGATGTTACTCGCATTAGTAGGATTTACTAATCCTGTGCTCGGTAATATTGTTCGCTATCGCATGATTGCTATGCTAGTTTTAATTCTTTCTTCTGGTTCAACGTTAATCAAGTTGCTAAATCAGAAATATTCCAATAACACCAAAGAAAAAATTGATTTATGAGTTTATTCAGAAAGAAAAATATTCATCAGATTTTAAAAAGCGTTGAATCAAATGAAGGTAGTTCAACACTAAAAAAACATTTGCGCATTCGTGACCTAACAGCATTCGGAATTGCGGCCATTATTGGAGCAGGAATTTTTAGTACCATTGGTCAAGCATCGGCAGCTGGTGGGCCAGGAGTGATTTTCCTGTTTGTATTTACAGCAATTGCTTGTGGATTTGCAGCTTTTTGTTATGCAGAGTTTGCAAGTATGGTTCCTGTTAGTGGTTCTGCATATACCTATTCGTATGTGGCATTTGGTGAACTCTTCGCTTGGATAATTGGTTGGGCTTTGATTATGGAATATGCCATCGGAAATATTGTAGTGGCTATTTCATGGTCTGGTTATTTTGCTTCTTTACTCGATCATATTCATCTTCCATTCTGGGGATTGCAAAATGGCATTCACCTTCCTGAATGGTCGGGTATCGATTATTTCTCTGCTCAACGTGCTTATGAAGCAGCTATCGCCAATCCTGCTGATGCATCGTTATTACAAAGCGAAGGATATCTTGCGTGGATAGGCGCACCCGTTATAGCAGGTATTAAGTTTATTTTAGATATTCCAGCTTTAGTTATCAATGTTCTAATTACCTGGCTGGTTTATCGCGGAATTAAAGAAACGCGTAATGCCTCCAATATTATGGTTGTGATAAAATTAGCGGTGGTTGCATTGGTAATTGGATGCGGATTTTTCTATGTCAATACTGCAAACTGGTCGCCATTTATGCCCGAAGGAGTAGGAGGTATTCTTGCAGGTGTCTCTGCTGTTTTCTTTGCATATATCGGATTTGATGCAATTTCTACAACTGCCGAAGAATGTCATGATCCGCAACGAGATCTTCCTCGAGGAATGATGTATTCGATTATCATCTGTACGGTGTTGTATGTACTCATTGCATTGGTGTTAACAGGTATGGTTAACTATAAAAATTTAGCAGTTGATGATCCGCTCGCATTTGCTTTTAGTGAAGTAGGTTTAAATTGGATTAGCGGTGTAATTGCCATCAGTGCTGTTGTAGCAATGGCAAGTGTATTACTCGTATTTCAAATGGGGCAACCACGCATATGGATGAGTATGAGTCGTGATGGGTTGTTACCAAAACGTTTTGCGTCTATTCATCCCAAATTTGGTACTCCAGGATTCTCAACAATTATTACGGGTGTATTAGTTGGTGTTCCTATTTTATTTATCGATTTGAATACGGTAGTTGATTTATGTTCTATCGGAACGCTCTTCGCATTTATTCTTGTTTGTGGTGGTGTGTTGATGTTGCAAAATAATAAAGACTTACCTCGTAAATTTAAAGTGCCTTACATCAATGGAAAAATTATTGTCCCAATTTTATTTGCTCTTCTTACAGGCTACCTTTTCAAATATCAAACAGGATGGTTCAATGATAATGTAAATCCGCTTGTAAATACTGATGCAATTCCGATGTTCATCTTTTTCCTTGTATTTTTAGTGATGTCCATCGCATCTATCCTAAAAAATCTTTCGTTAATACCTGTTTTAGGAATGTTAACTTGTCTTTATTTGATGGCGCAAATTCATATCAAAAACTGGATAGGTTTTACAGTATGGTTAATTATCGGACTCGTAATTTATTTTTCATACAGCTATCGTCATAGTAAATTAAATGCAAGTAACTTTGCGAAATAAATTTTATATCATATGTCAATCGCATTAATCACTGGAGCAACTTCAGGTTTTGGAAAAGCAACTGCAATTCGTTTTGCTGAACATGGTTACAATGTAATTATTACAGGTAGAAGACAGGATCGTTTAAACGAGCTAGAAGATTATATCAAAGAAAATTTTGAAGTCGATGTGCTTACGCTTTGTTTCGATGTGCGTAATCGCGAAGAAACAATTAATGAACTAAACGCAATTCCGCACGACTGGAAAGATGTCACTGTATTAGTGAATAATGCAGGACTAGCAGCAGGACTTTCAACTATTCAAGATGGTGATATCGACGATTGGGAAACAATGATTGATACAAATCTAAAAGGCTTGCTATATGTAACGCGTACCGTTTCTCCTTGGATGATTAAAAACAACAAAGGACATATCATTAACATTGGTTCCATCGCAGGTAAGGAGGTTTATCCGAAAGGAAATGTATACTGTGCAACTAAGTTTGCGGTAGATGCATTAAGTCAAGCAATGCGTATTGATATGCTACCTCATGGCATTCGTGTTACTGCAATTCATCCAGGTGCGGCAGAGACAGAATTTTCATTGGTGCGCTATCATGGCGATGCTGAAAAAGCAAAGAGTGTGTATGCAGGCTACGAACCTTTAATTGCAGATGATATTGCCGACATCGCTTATTTTGCAGCTAGTCGCCCAGCACATGTTGTGTTAAATGAAATTGTAGTTACCCCAACAGCTCAAGCGGCT
The DNA here is from genome assembly GCA_046052065.1 of Bacteroidota bacterium. Classification (GTDB taxonomy): domain Bacteria; phylum Bacteroidota; class Bacteroidia; order AKYH767-A; family OLB10; genus CAINEC01. The sequence continues at coordinate 5,511 of JBJOND010000049.1, forward strand.
CCACCTTACTGGCACAAAAACCTATAAACTATTTCTTTGTTGGCCCTGGCAAACGGCTAATCAATTGAAGTGCTTGCTTAGGTTCCATTCCTTGCTTTGTTGCAAGGTCAATGGCATGATATAAAACAGTTCTAGCTTCGTCGTATTTTTCATTTCGATAATACAAGCAAGCTAAGGTGTAATTGTTTTTGTAAGTGTCCATTAATGTTACCGCTGTCTTCGACCATCCTTCTGCCTTGCGAAGTAAATCTTTATCATATGCTTTTTCAAAAATATTGTAAGCAATATCATTTAATCGGCGATAATCATTCTTTGCATATTGATTTACAAACAGAACAGCATTTCTAAAATATGATTCCCATTCGCCTTTCATTTTCATTTTGTTCAAATCAGCAAATGCAATAATTTTCTCAGCTAAATCGAGTTTGCTCGATCTTAATTTTTCTTGAATGGAAACATAACCATTACTATCCAATAGCTGAACTTTATTCATCAAAGCGTTGATGTAAAGTCCCATGATTTTATTGTCTATCGAGTCATTAGTATATTTGGCAGTATAGTCCGCACGATGATCTAATACGACTTTCATGCAAGGCTGTTCAATATCTCTGAATAGCTCATACATAATTTTCCAGCTATACGTAGCCGTTAGTTTGTCTTCGGAAATTAATGTGAGGTAATTGTTTATTAGCGACTGATTATCCATTCCAGCTCGATCAACCATTTTGAAGTACTCATAGGTTTGCAGTGGCGACAATTTTCCGTCACGGTATTTATAAATAAATGTTCGCAATTGTTTTGTACTATCAATTGCATCAGCTCCAATTTGTAAAAAATCTTGCGCATCTTTTTTTCCTGTTACACGATGAAGCATTTCCCCTTGGCCGTTCATGAATAATAATACAGGAAAGCTTTTGGCGCGAATAGTTTTTTGGTTGAGATTTTTTCCTTCTTTCTCTAAATCCATTTTAATGCAAATGAAATTCTGATTGTAGAAATTTCCGACCGCTTCCGTTGTTAATACACTATCTTTCATGTATTCGCAAAAGTGGCACCAGGTAGCATAGCCAAATAAAAATACAGGTTTCTTTTCTGCAGCACTTTTTTGCAATGCCTGCTCGTAAGTGATATCCTGAAACTTTAGTCCTTTATCTTGTGCGACTGCAGTATTCAAGAATAGCATTAAAAATAAAAATGCAATACTGTTCTTCATTTTTTTATAATTAATGTGTTGGTATTTCGGATGTATTATTCGTTGGAACTAAACAATAAGGTAAATACCATTTCTTATCTTCTAATCTATTTTTATTATTAACCACATTTCCTTCACAATCTAAAAACTCATTTTTTTTGTTTCTGAAGAGCATAAAAAATTCTCCAGCTAATATCCCATTTAAAACTAACTCTTTTATTTCATCATCCGATTTGTCTTTATATCCGATGCCATAAGCAATACCTAAATCATTATTTAATAAATCCATCTGACAAGAAATGGAATCTTGTAAAGCATTATCTTCTTTTATGCTTTTATAAAAATGTTGCTTATTGCTTTCTTCGTGCATTTGTCCAACCCTTCTTGCTTTCTTATCGCCAATATGTTTTGCTGTTAAAGCCATCCATAATGCGTGACGATAAGCATCCGCTTGTCCACCATGTATTAAACTATCAATTTTATTATCTGCTATTTTCTGACGAACATCTGTTCGCACTTCAGGAATTATTTTTTTTACTTTTTTCGCAGCTCGTGGATGAAACATTGCCCAACTTTTTTCTTTACTCGACAAATCACTATAGTGCACGTGGTTGTTTTGTCCTACTACCTGTAGATGTAGATTGGTAATAAAGAATAGTACTAGAAAAATTCTCATTTAGCAGCGTAGAACGAAAGTGCTTTCCCTAAGGCAAACGATAAAAATTGCAATTGCTCCTGTTTATTATCAATTTCACCAGCTAAACTTACTCTGAAACGATCCCACAGTAACTCATCTGCATCTGGCGAAGGAATACAATAGTATTCAGGCGCACCTCTCAATCTTGAATAGGCAATTATCATTGCACAAGGTTTTAATTCTGTCGGTCGGTACAACCCTTTCAAAACCATTTTGCGCTCGCCATATTCAAATTCTTTTAAATCAACGATGCGATAGCCGGGCTTCATTGGTAAACCCATCTGTAAATACATTTTGTACCCAGTAGTAGCCATATTGAATTCTTCCTCAGTAGTAGGAGTAACACTTTGACTTATTCCTTGAAAAGACAAAATGATAAGTGTAAATAGAAATAATAACTTTTTCATTGGATTTTATTTGTTACAAATTTAATAATTCGATTGTAGTATTAACGCATTTTACTCAAACAAGATATGTAGTTTTTGATAGGCCTCGTTTGTTTCCTTTTTTAATTCATTGATAATTTCTTCGCAAGAAGCAGTTTTGTCTATTAATGCACTGCTTTGTCCTGCACTCCATACAGTATTGTAATTACCTGGTTGTATCGCTTTCTCTAATTTTTTCATTCCTCGAAGTTGCGTAATCAACTTAAACCATTTTTTAGTGGTAGGATTTTTATTCATCCAACGTTCAAGAAAATTCTGTTTTAATCCGATGCGTTTAACATAGTCCGTATTAATCACTGCACATGGTGTTCCTGATAAACGCTCCGTCATAACGATATCGTCTATACCTGCATCAATAATTGCTTGTTTGTATTCATTGCTCACCGTAGCTTCATCACAAGTGATAAAATGTGTTCCAATACTAACCCCCGCAGCGCCTAAGCTTAATGCGGCTAGTATTCCTTGACCATCAGCAATTCCTCCAGCCATCACGACAGGTATATTTGGAAATTCTTTGCGCAAAACAGGAATCAAAACCGTTGCAGGATGTGGACCAGCATGTCCACCAGCGCCTGAGCAAACAGCTATAAATCCATCTGCTCCTAACGATGCGCATTTACGTGCATGCTCCATATTCGTAACATCACAATAAACTTTACCTCCATAACGATGTGCGCCTTCAATTACCTCTTTTGGATTACCTAAACTAGTTATGAAAAAAGGGACTTCCTCTTCCAAGCAAGTAGCAAGATGTTTTTTATAAAGCACATTCGTTTGCTGTACAATTAAATTTACACCATAATTGCCTAAACCGTTTGTCTCAGATTTGTAATTTTTTAATTTGGTAAGTAGCGCTTTTAACTCACCTTCTTTACGATAATTTAAGCTCGGAAAAACACCCATTATTCCATTATGAATGGCGGCTTTTATCATGGCCTCATTCGAGACTAAAAACATAGGAGCCATAATAATTGGGAAGTCAATTCCTGTCTGCTTACAAAGTATCGTATTCATTTTCTTCATCACGTGTGTTGGCTCTTTGGTGTTTGTCTGCTATATTTGACATAAAGCTAAAAAAAATACCGATGGAAGTAACACGTTTGTTTGATTTAATTGATCGCTATGAAGCGCGCTATGCGTTTAAAGACGATGCTTTGGTAAACAAGATTAACGGCGTATGGGTAAAGCACTCTGCTACTGAATTTATAAATGGTGTTCGTAATGTTAGCTATGGCTTACTCAATATCGGAATGCAAAAAGGCGATACGTTTGCAACACTTAGTAATAACCGCCCTGAATGGAATTTCGTTGATTTAGGAGCTATGTGTATTGGTGGTATACATGTTCCAGTGTACACCAATCTTTCTGCTACCGATTTGCAATTTATCATTAAAGACGCAGGCATCAAATTTATTTTCGTTTCTAATCAAGAAATGTACGATAAGGTTCAAGATGCAATTAAGGATACTAATCAAGTGCAAGCTGTTTTTTCGTTTGATGAGTTAAGCGGAGTTCGAAATTGGAAAGAAATTGTGGAAGGCGGAAAAAATAATCCGAATCCAGATAAAGTCAATGAAATCAAAGCGACCATTCATGCAAATGATTTAGCAACTTTACTTTATACGAGTGGAACTACTGGTGTTCCTAAAGGTGTAATGCTTTCGCATAATAATATTGTAAGTCAGTTAATCGCAGCGCAATTTCTAGCGCCTGTAAATGAACATAGTCGTGCACTAAGCTTTTTGCCTCTTAATCACGTTTACGAGCGTGTACTAACGTACTTGTATTTTTATTTAGGAGTTTCCGTTTGGTATGCTGAGAGTATTGAAAAAGTAGCTGATAATTTGAAAGAAGTTCAGCCGGAAATTTTTGGTTGTGTTCCTCGCTTGTTTGAAAAGGTGTATGATAAAATTGTAGCGAAAGGGAATGATTTAACTGGAATAAAACGTAAATTGTTTTATTGGGCGCTTGAACTCGGATTGAAATACGAAACGAATGGAAAAAATGGTTGGTGGTATGAGTTTCAACTAGGCATTGCTAGAAAATTAATTTTCAGTAAGTGGCAGGAAGCATTAGGAGGTAAAGTAAAAGCTGCAATTTCTGGTGGTGCTGCTTTACAACCACGACTAGCACGTGTGTTTTGGGCTGCGCAAATTCCCATTTTAGAAGGCTACGGATTAACAGAGACGAGTCCTGTGGTTGCTGTGAATACATTAGATCCTGGTGGACTAAAATTCGGAACAGTTGGAAAGCTGTTAGATAAGGTAACGGTACGCATAGCCGAAGATGGTGAAATCTTGTGTAAAGGTCCTAATTTGATGTTGGGTTATTATAATCGCCCGGATTTAACAGCAGAGGTAATTGATTCAGAAGGTTGGTTTCATACAGGTGATATTGGCATGTTTGAAGAGAATGTTTATTTAAAAATCACTGATCGTAAAAAAGAAATTTTTAAAACATCAGGAGGGAAGTACATCGTACCACAGGCAACAGAAAACAAATTGAAGGAGTCGCGCTTTATTGAACAAGTAATGGTTGTTGGCGAAGGACAAAAATTTGCAGCTGCATTCATTGTTCCTGCTTACGCATTTATTACTGAATGGGCATCTCGCAAAGGAATTACGTTACCAGCAAGTCGTGAAGAGATTTGTAAAAACGAAGCAGTTATTAAGCGAATGCAAAAAGAAATTGATGCTGTAAATGCTACACTTGGAAACTTCGAAGCAATTAAAAAGTTTGCACTATTATCTCGTGAATGGACAGTAGAAGGAGGGGAGTTATCGCCAAAGTTAAGTTTGAAACGTCGAGTGATTCTAAGTGAAAATCAGACTGCCTTTAATCAAATTTACAGCGAATAATTTATTTGCTATTTTGCATAGCTCGATAACGGGCTGCTTCCGTAGCATTACCTTGCGCTTGATAAGTGTCAGCTAAAACGCCAATGCTCTTTCGTGCATTCGGATTTATTGCTATTGCTTTATTTGCGTATTCAATTGCCTGAGTATAGTTTTTATTCACGAAGCTCATCGCAGCAATATTTTCAATAATCATCATATTGCTTGGTTCAATGCTGTATCCCATCTTTAAGTAATACAAGCACGAGTCCAGTTGATTATTTCCTGCATGCAATGAAGCGATGTTGTTGATGGCCATTACATTTTCAGGTCCGTATTCAATGCTCTTTCTGTATTCTTCAATTGCTAATTGTTTGTTGTTGTTAAAAGCTGCTTGAAGTCCTTTGTTGTAAAACAGATTGGAAATATTTTGCTTTAATGAATTTTCATTTGGTGCTATCTTATAGGCCATTTGATAGTAGTAAAAGGCAGAGTCAAATTGCTTTTGCCCTTCATACAAAACGGCAAGATTATTCATAGCATTGGTATAAATATTATTTATGTGAATGGCTTTTCGATAAGCATTAATTGCTTTTGCAGTATCTCCATTTAATGCATAACATAGTCCGGTGTTATAGAGTGTTTGAAAATTGCCAGGTAAAATAGTTAAACTACGTTCGAAATGTTCAATCGCTTTTTGAAGGTAGTTTCTTCGTTGATTCAAATCGCCTGTTTTGTTTGATAAGCTCAAATATTCTGAAGCCAAGCTATAATGTGTACGTGAGCTATTGGGCGAGGCTTTTACGCTACTTTCAAATAAGGTAAAATTGTTTTTCCAATCGTTCGATCTGGCTAAGGTCATTCCTGAAAACAGAATTGTTATTCCTGCTATTATTTTTACAACGTTGGATGATTTTATGTTTAAATTCTTTATATCACTTTTGTTTAAGAAAAAGGCGAGCGCATACGTCAGTAAAACTGCAAATGTGAGTGAGGGTACAAATAAAAAACGTTCTCCCATGGTACAGCCAGTAGTAAATAATAAATTACTCGTAGGAAGGATACTTATCAAGAAGAATAAAATGAAAAATGAAATTATTGGATTTTTCTTCCACTGATAAATACTAAATACAATTAGAAAAAGATAAATCAAGCCAGATGCCCACGGTAATACACTCGACCAGTTCGCAACGGGAATCTGATTAAAGGAATAGTCCCATACTAACGGCCACGGCATAACTAGTAACTTAATATAGTAAAACAGGATGGTCACTTTGGTAGCAGTTAGTTCTCCAATACTGTGCGTTGCATTCAAGATATTAGTTAGCTCAGGCACGTCGCGTACAATGATGCCATTAACTGAAGTAATATGTCGCGCACCTAAATAGAAGATAGCCGAAAGCAATAATGGTAAAGTTAAAATCAAATTATTCTTAATCGATTTATCCAAAACCATATAATTCCACAAAGGAATGAGTGCTAAGAATACAATTCCACTTTCTTTCGATAAGCAACTTAATAGAAAAAACAAACTCCCTATGATTAGTTTTTTATAGTTAACAATATTATCCGTATTAAAATCGAGGAGCGTTTTCCAGGCTAGAAATCCGAATAAAGCTGCTAGTAATTCATCTCTTCCTTTAACGCTGGAAACAACTTCGGTATGGATAGGGTGAGCTGCATAAAGCAATACAATGCAAGCAATAAAAATGCTCGAATAGCTTTTAAATAATTTCAATAATAGACTAAACAATACTTGTAACAACACAATGTAAATTACAATATTGAAAAAATGTCGCACCGCAGGATTGTTGTCAAACAAGGTTTGTTCAATCGCGAATGAACTCAATACAACCGGACGATAGGGGAGTGTGCCAATTAAACTCTTCGTGCCGCTGGTAAAAATGGAGGGGATAGCTGAAATTCCATTTTGTACTTTTTCATTCTTCACTACAAACAAATCATCATCGAGCGTATAATCAAACCCAACACTAGCACCATATAATATAAAACCTAAAACAACGAGTGCAATACGGATCCATTTAATAGTGGATATTTGTTCGTTGTTGTTGTTTTTATTTTTTGATGGTGGTGGCTTTTGCATAGATATCTTCAATTGCTTTGATAAAATTAATCATAAAACAAAAAAGCATCCCGTGAATTTACGAGATGCTTTTAACAATTAACTTTTTATAAATTAAATATTCCCTTGTCCTAATAGCACAATCGGATTTTCCAATAAAGCTTTTAATGTATTCAGGAATTTAGATCCTACAACACCATCTACAACGCGATGGTCGCAGCTTAATGTTACTTTCATTACGTTGCCTGGCTGTACGATTCCGTTTTTCACAACAGGTACTTGCTTAATACCACCAACAGCTAAAATGCAAGCATCTGGCGGATTAATAATCGCAGTGAATTCTTCGATGTTAAACATCCCTAGGTTAGAAATAGTGAAGGTGTTTCCTTCCCAATCTGCAGGCTGTAGTTTTTTATCTTTTGCTTTCTGTGAAAAGCCTTTTACTTCCGTAGAAATCTGTGTTAATGTTTTGCTGTCAGCATAACGTACTACAGGTACTAATAATCCTTCTTCAACAGCTACAGCAACTCCAATATTAATATGGTTGTTATAACGAATTCTATCGTCTAACCAAGAAGAGTTAACTGTTGGGTGCTGACGTAATGAACTCGCTACTGCTTTAACGATAAAATCATTAAAAGAAATCTTTACAGATGCTACCTGATTTACACTGTCACGTGCTGCAATTAATGCATCCATGTCAATGTCCATGGTTAAATAAAAATGCGGAGCAGTAAACATACTTTCTGATAAACGGCGTGCAATCGTTTTACGCATTTGTGATACTGCCACTTCTGAATAGCTTTCAGATGTCACGGCATTCGGAGCAAAAGCAGCAGTTTGTACAAACGTACCTGGCTTAAACCATTCGATATCGCGCTTCACGATACGTCCATGGTCGCCACTGCCTTTTAACATGCTTAGGTCAATGCCTTTTTCACTTGCTAAACGCTTTGCTAACGGCGATGCCTTTGTGCGATCGTCAGATGATGATGCAACAGGTGTAGCAACGGGAGCCGCTACGGGTGCAGGAGCTGGTTTAGGAGCTTCTACTTTTGGAGCAGGAGCAGGCTTCGCTTCTTCTACCGGCTTTGCTGCAGCAGGAGCTTTTGTCATTTCAGCATCTAATAATGCTTTATAGTCTTCGCCTTCTTTTCCTACAATAGCTAATACCCCATCAATTGCAATTGCTTTTCCTTCTTCCACACCTAAATACAAAACAGTACCGTTATGATACGATTCATATTCCATCGTTGCTTTGTCTGTTTCTACTTCTGCAACTAATTCACCACTCTTCACTTTGTCACCCACTTTCTTATGCCATTTAACTACAACACCTTCGGTCATAGTATCACTCATCTTCGGCATTCTTACTATTTCAGCCATCTTGCTTTTTTATTTTCGGTAATTCGTATTCGTTATAGTTTAATTATTCAATGATGTAAGGATAATCCGATTGATCATATACATCTTTGTAAAGTTCAGAAGCATCTGGATAAGGCGACTCTTCCGCAAATTTCACACTGTCTTCAACAATCTCTGCAATACGGTTATCGATTGCTTCGATATCTGCTTCAGTCGCAAATTTATTATCTAACAAAATTTGTTTCGTTACTTCAATAGGGTCCTTCGATTTGTATTCTTCTACTTCATCCTTCGAACGGTATTTAGCAGGATCACTCATGGAGTGTCCTTTGTAACGATAGGTTTTCATTTCTAAAAACACAGGACCTTTACCAGAGCGAGCATGGTCGCAAGCACTTTGCATTGCTTCGTGAACTGCTTCAACACTCATTCCATCTACTTGGTAAGAAGGCATATCGTAAGCAGAACCTAATTTATAAAGCTCAGTTACGTTAGATGTTCTTTCAACACTAGTACCCATTGCATACGAGTTGTTCTCTACAACAAACACAACTGGAAGTTTCCAAAGCATTGCCATGTTATAAGCTTCGTGTAATGCACCTTGACGTACTGCACCATCTCCCATATAGCAAACGCAAATATTTTTTGTTCCGTTATATTGCTCAGCGAAAGCGATTCCTGCTCCAAGTGGAATTTGTCCTCCTACGATTCCATGTCCACCGAAAAAGCGATGCTCCTTGCTAAACATGTGCATTGAACCACCTTTGCCTTTCGAGCATCCAGTGATTTTACCATATAATTCAGCCATTACCTCGCGTGCGCTAACACCTTTACCTAAGGCATGCGCATGATCACGATAAGCGGTAATCATTGCATCTTCTTTTGTCATAACAGAAATAGCTCCTGCCACAACAGCTTCTTGTCCGTTGTACAAGTGACAAAACCCTTTGATTTTTTGCATACCATACAACTGACCTGCACGCTCTTCAAAGCGACGCATCATTTGCATTTGCTCATACCATTGAAGGTATAATTCCTTAATGTATTTAGGTTTACTCTTTTTACCTTTTGTAGCGGTTGTTTCCATGATGCCGCAAAAATAAGTTAAACGAGTATATAAACCATCGAAAATAAGAGCGAAAAATCCCTATTTCATGCTTTCGGCATCAAAGGCAAAAGGCAATAAGCTGCTTACGCTTTCAGAAACAATGAATTTCCCATTTCCTGATTGCATAATCAAACGTATTTTTTGTCCGTAACGATGCTCGTATTCAGCCATAACCTGGCGGCAATCGCCACAAGGACTCACAGCTACTTTACCTGCTTCGGTTCCTTCGGGATAGGCTACAACTGCAATCGACTTTATTTTCTCATTCGGATGTTGGGCTCCTGTAGAAAAGAAAGCCACACGTTCTGCACATAATCCGGAGGGGTAAGCCGCATTTTCCTGATTATTACCTTGTACGATTTCTCCGTTATCGAGCATTACTGCTGCACCCACATGAAAATGAGAGTAGGGGGCGTAGGCCGATTTAGCAGCTTCGATGGCACTGGTTAATAAAAATTGATCTTCTTTAGAAAGTAGATCGAAGTTATCATATTCTTCAAAAACACTATCCAGTTTAATTTTTCTCATAGTTGAACATTAGAGGTTGAAGGTACGAATATCTACTGATTTTTTGGCAATAAGTAATTTGACTTACGAAAGCAGGTTTTACGCCGAATTTCACCCTGGAAAAATATTTTTATTAAAATAGATTTTCTGTAATTTCAACCAAATGGAGTGTTTAATCGAGTTTTAACGTATTGAAAATAAGAAATTTAAAGCGAATTTTTCAATCAATTTTGGTCGAAAAAAGAAAAAAGAAAAATAAGTAAAATTACTTATTGTTTTGGGCTTAGTACCGTAATATTTTTGATTCAGAAGTTCATGGCTTGCTTACCCGGTTATATCTTTTCTCATTGGCCGAATCCTTTTTTTATTCAAAAAACCCCCGACTCTATGAATTAATGGAATTAAGTGTAAGCGAGCCAAGGCTTTTTTAAATTATTTGGTTTTGAAATACTGTTCGGGATTACTCATTAAAAGATCGATTTCAGTCTGGAAGGTTTCTTTAATCATCTTTTTAGCTCTTTTTAAATTCACTACACCTGTTAGGTCCTCTTGACATTGTACATAGTGGTCGATTGCCTTGGGTGCTTTCTTTTGAATGGTTTTTAGAAATTTTAATTCTGATTTGATTTTGGATTCTTCAATCATTACTTCTTGGTTGATAAAATGGTTTTGATTTGTTGAATGGTTAACAGTGTGGTTATAACACAGACAATTAAAATAAAATTGTTCAAGCTCTTAACTATATATATCTTTTTCCATATTTGGAAAGTTAGAAAAATAAAAAAATTAGCAAGTATAATATTTTGATATCTGTACATTAAGTTTATAACATTGCATTTTCTGAATAATTGAAATAATATATAAATAGCAATTGTATTAAAAATGGCAATCTGGTAAAATAACGATGACTTTATATTTAATATTGTAGACACATCAAAAAAATAAAACATTGCTATATTAAATCCTGTAATTGCTATAAGCGTAAGCAATAAAGTATCTGTTTTTGCTTTGAATAGTTTTTCGTGATAAGTGCTCATGTTTGTTTTTATTTCAAAGTAACTTACTTGACACTGATTGTGCAACTAATTGACTTGAATTGTCTCAAAACTTTTATTTATAATTTGCTATATACTTATCTAGTTGTAATTCTTTGGGTAGCAAATTGGCATTTTAGTGTTAGCTTTGAAAAGTGAAATCAAACTATGAACGATTAATAGAATTGGCAGATGAAGTATTTGCTGTTCGCAAAGATCCTGAGCAGCTCGATGTTGATGAAAAGGTAATTGAAAAATTACAGGCAATTCTTCCAGCTACTTTAAGCGATAAAGATTTTGGTGATGGTCCAATGTTATGGATTTTATTAATCCCAACCACTACCGATTTGATGAATCAATTTCTGAATCATGAAATCAACGAGAAGCAATTATATGAGCTTACTGAACCTAATCAGTCGTATGAGGCAGTTTACCTTTGTTCAGCATTGGTGCTGGAAGAGTATCGAAATAAAGGATACGCAAAAGAAGTTACACTTCACGCAATTGAAGAAATCACTAAACAATATCCCATCAAAGCACTATTTTATTGGCCATTTACAGAGGGTGGTGCAGTTGCTGCGAAATCAATTGCAAAAACTATCGGTCTACCACTGTATGAGCGTAAATAAAAAAGCGAAGGGTTTAATCTTCGCTTTTTTATTTAATTAAAATATTCTTTCATCCGTTCAAAGAAACTCTTATCTCCTTTGCCCGGATTAGGTTTGAAGTTTTCACTCTCTCGCAGTTTCTCTAAAGCTTTCTTCTCTTCAGAGCTCAATTGCTGAGGTGTCCAAACATTAATATTGACTAATAAATCTCCTTTGTAATGCGAGTTAACAGATGGTAATCCTTTGCCCTTTAATCGTAACACTTTTCCGCCTTGCGTACCTGCATCAATTTTAATTTTTGCTTTTCCATCCAACGTTGGAATTTCTACCGATGTGCCTAATGTTGCATCAATAAAACTAATGTATAAATCATGTATTAAATGATCTCCGTCGCGAACTAAGCTTGGATGTTCAGCTTCTTCAATTATCACTAATAAATCGCCTGGTATTCCTCCGCGCTCAGCTGCATTACCTTTGCCTTGTACATTTAATTGCATGCCTTCAGCAACTCCCGCAGGAATCTGAATGCTGATTACTTCTTCCGATTGTTGTGTACCACTTCCTGTACAAGCCTTACATTTATTTACGATTGTTTGTCCTTCGCCATTACAAGTAGGGCAGGTAGTAATCGTTTGCATCTGACCAAGGAAGCTACTCGTAACACGTTTTACTTGTCCAGCACCCTTACAAGTACCGCAGGTATTAAATGCACCGCTTCCGGCTTGCGCACCTGATCCACCGCAGGTATTACATGAAATTGCTTTGTTGACTTTTATCTTCTTCTCAACACCATTCAATACTTCTTCAAGTGTCAACTTTACTTTGATACGAAGGTTACTTCCTCTATTGACAGTACGTGACCTTCCTCTTCCACCGCCTCCAAAAAAACTTTCAAACGGATTGCCGCCACCATTTCCGAAAATATCTCCAAACTGACTGAAGATATCATCCATATTCATTCCGCCGCCATAACCACCGCTGCCTGCACCACCCATTGCCGCATGACCGTATTGGTCGAAACGAGCTTTCTTTTCAGGGTTGCTTAATACTTCGTAGGCTTCTGCTGCTTCTTTGAATTTTTCTTCAGCTTCTTTATCATCCGGATTTTTATCGGGATGATATTTCAACGCCATCTGTCGATAGGCTTTCTTTATTTCTGATTCTGAGGCCGACTTCGAAACGCCCAATACCTCGTAATAATCTCTCTTTGCCATAAAATTAATTTCCTACAACTACTTTAGGGTTTCGAATTACAGTATCATTGATTGAATATCCTTTCTCTAATACATCTACAATTTTTCCTTTCATAGATTCATTTTCTACGGGAATCATTGTAATTGCTTCGTGAAAATCAGAGTTGAATTCCTGACCCATGCATTCCATCTCTTTTAGTCCTTTGCTCGTTAACGTGCGAACGAGCTTTTGATGTATCAGTATAATTCCTTCGCTTAACTGTTTGTCTTTGTCTGCCTGGATTGCTCTATCAAAATCATCCATTACAGGAAGCAGGTTCGTGATTACATCTTTGCTTGCAGAGGAGATTAAATCAATTCTGTCTTTCTGCATCTTTCGTTTGTAATTTTCAAAATCAGCATAAAGGCGGATATACTTATCATTGGTTTCCTGCAATGATTTTTTCATTGCATCTAATTCGTTCATCTCTTCGATAGGAGCTTGTTCAGATGTCTCTACTTCAGATTGCATTTTTAGTTCTTCTGCTAGCTGATCCTGCTGCTCGTTTTGTGGTTGATTATTTTCGTTATTCATGATTGATTAATAAAGTTTTTGGCGCCTGCCCAAGTCAATTTTTTTGCCACTCAATAAATGAGGTCAAATTGGCAGACAAAATTAAATAAAAAAGCCCCGCTAATTACGGAGCTTTTAAATTGCTTTTGAATTCGGTTATTTTGACAATAAACCTTCTATTGCTTGATCTAATGCAGGTCCTCTTAGGTTAGTTCCTACAATTACACCTCTTCCATCAATTAGATAGTTAGCAGGGATGGAGTTAACGCCATAAATTTGAGCGCCTCTGCTTTGCCATCCACCTAAATCACTTACATGATTTGGCCAAACTAATCCATCAGCCTGAATAGCTTTCATCCATGCATCTTTATTACTGTCAAGAGAAACATTATAAACGGTGAATCCTTTACCGTTAACGAATTTTGAATCTTTGTATTTGTTGTATGCAGCAACCACATTTGGGTTTTCTCTTCTGCATGGGCCACACCAGCTAGCCCAAAAATCTAATAATACTACTTTGCCTTTTAATGATGATAATGCAAGGGTTTTTCCTTCTGGAGTAGTGAAAGCTAAATCAATTGCTTTGTCTCCTACTTTTGTTCCTGTTTTTGCATCCTGCGCCTGGCAATAGATAAACGTAATTGCTGAAATTGTAATCGCAGAGACAAGCGAAATTAAATGGATTTTTTTCATATGCTGATTTTTTTAAAGTTGCGGTCCGTTGGCAAATATAATACCAACGCAATTAAATTCTTTTTATTTGAGCACCTAATGCATTTAATCTTTCATCAATGCGTTCGTACCCTCTGTCAATTTGTTCGATATTATGAATAACACTCTTGCCTTTTGCCGACATAGCAGCAATCAACAAGGCTACTCCTGCACGAATATCGGGAGATGTCATTTGTATTCCTTTCAACGGATGTTTTCTTCCTAATCCGATCACCGTTGCGCGATGAGGGTCGCATAAAATAATCTGAGCACCCATATCAATCAATTTATCTACGAAGAACAAACGACTCTCAAACATTTTCTGATGAATCAAAACAGTTCCTACAGCTTGCGTTGCCGTTACTAAAATAACGCTGATTAAATCGGGTGTAAAGCCTGGCCAGATCTGATCGGCAATTGTTAAGATAGAACCATCAATGAAGGTGTCAATTTCGTATTTCTCTTGAGCAGGAATGTAAATATCATCGCCTCTGAATTCCATTTTAATTCCTAAACGCTGGAAGGTAGCTGGAATAATTCCTAAATGTTGTAATCCTACATTTTTAATCGTTAGCTCACTCTGCGTCATGGCCGCTAATCCAATGAAGGAACCTACTTCAATCATATCAGGTAATATACGATGTTGCGTGCCATGCATTTTTTCAACGCCTTCAATTACTAGCATGTTTGATCCGATACCTGTAATTTTTGCACCCATGGCATTTAGCATTTTGC
>JBJOND010000050.1:0-20237 GCA_046052065.1 Bacteroidota bacterium
TATTATGGTGCCTGAAAATTTAGTAGAAGATGTTCAATTAGCTTTGAGCAAACGATTATCAACTACCAGCATTGGCGATCCAAATGTAGAAGGTGTTCGCATGGGACCATTAGCCTCTGCGAGTCAGGTGCAAGAGGTAAAAGAAAAAATTCAACTATTAGCTCAAACACAAGAAATTGTTTTTGGTAATTCAGATATGACACCGCTAGGTGATGGAACCGATAAAGGTGCATTCTTATCTCCTGTATTATTCATCAATAAAAATCCATTTAAAAATACTGATTGCCATAATATTGAAGCATTCGGACCTGTTTCTACCATTATGCCTTACAAAAATATAGGAGAGGCTATTGAGTTAGCGAAGATGGGAAAAGGTTCGTTAGTATGCAGTATTGTTACAGCTGATAATTCAACCGCTCGTGATTTTGTAGTAGGTGCTGCATCGATGCACGGAAGGATTTTAGTTTTAAATAACGATTGTGCGAAAGAGTCTACCGGACACGGGTCACCGATGCCAATGTTAGTGCACGGCGGACCAGGACGAGCAGGAGGTGGAGAAGAAATGGGAGGTAAGCGAGGTGTATTCCACTATTTACAGCGCACCGCTATTCAAGGATCACCAACTACGTTATCGTATATTACAGAAGTATATCAACGAGGTGGAAAGCAAATTGAAAAAGATATTCACCCTTTTAAAAAGTACTTCGAAGAATTAGAAATTGGTGAAACATTAATTACAGCTAAGCATACCGTTAGTGAGGCTGACATTACCAATTTTGCGAATGTTAGTGGCGATAATTTTTATGCGCATATGGATGCAACTTCTCTAGAGGGAACCATTTTTACACAGCGTGTAGCACATGGTTATTTTGTATTATCAAAAGCAGCAGGATTATTTGTTGATGCGAAGAAAGGACCGGTATTATTAAACTACGGATTAGATGAATGTCGTTTTACAAAACCAGTTTATCCTGGAATGACAATCGGAGTAAAACTTACAGTAAAAGAGAAAGTAGATACAGAAAAGAAAACCGAAGAAGATATTGCAAAAGGAATTGTAAAATGGTTGGTAGATGTGTATGATGAAACAGGTGAAACAGTAGCCATCGCTACCATTCTAACTATGGTAAAAAAATTAAATCAAGATTAAAATAAATTTATGTCGCAAGAAACAGGACGTGTGCATTCACACATTGAAAAAAATATAGGATACGTTACCTTTTTTCATCCACAGAGTAACTCATTACCCGGACAAGTATTACGCGATTTAGCTGCGGCTATTGAAGCGATGGGAACGAATGATGAAGCTCGTGTAATTGTTTTACAGAGCGAAGGAGAAAAAGCATTTTGTGCTGGTGCATCCTTCGATGAGTTAATTGCAATTGATGATCATGCAACGGGCACTTATTTCTTTTCTGGATTTGCAGGAGTGATAAACGCTATGCGCAAGGCACCAAAATTTGTTATTGCACGTGTGCAAGGCAAAGCAGTTGGTGGTGGTGTAGGATTAGCTTCTGCTGCTGATTATACCTTTGCTGTGAGTGGCGCTGCTGTAAAATTAAGTGAGTTAGCTGTTGGCATTGGTCCTTTTGTAGTAGGACCCGCAGTAGAACGCAAAGTAGGTAAATCAGCTTTCACACAAATGACCATCGATGCTACCACATTTCATTCAGCAGAATGGGCAAAAGAAAAAGGATTGTATGCACACTTATACAATTCCGTTGAAGAGATGGATATTGCTATTACTACGCTTGCAACCAAATTATCATCAAGCAATCCAGAAGCGATGAGAATGCTTAAAAAAATAATGTGGGAAGGAACAGAAAACTGGGACGAACTATTAATTGAAAGAGCAGGGATGAGTGGTAAATTAGTATTATCTGATTTTACAAGAAACGCAATACAGAAGTTCAAGTCGGCTGCGAAGTGATTTTTATTAATTAAAAATTCGGCCTCAGTTTATTCGGTTTTTGACGACAAAAAAATTGCGTTTAGCAAATTTAGAAGTTCCGAGCCTGTGAGGAAATCACTGAATTTGTAGCAATTTTATCGAGGAGAAAATTTGCCTGCAAAAGAATAAAGTGTTCCCGATGGTTATCGGGATTGAACTTTTTCTTTGGTTCTTTCATTTTGTGTCAAGACAAAAGAAAGAACAATCATTAAAGTAGATTTAAATAAAATGTTTATAATAAATAAAAAAGTCCCGAGATTCACTCGGGACTTTCATTTAAATTTGAATTACTGACCTCTCTATATCTCTCCAAAGGAGAGACTTTTATATCGATAGTCACTAAGTAAATTGAAAAACACTCCTCTCCTTTGGAGAGGTAGGGAGAGGTTTGAGTTTTAAATAATCTTAAATAAAAAAGTCCCGAGTTTCGCTCGGGACTTTCATTTAATTGTATGTCGATTAAAAATTCATATTCTCGTCTTCACCCATAATTTTTCGTCCAAGTAAAATCTGACTTTTAGCAAGGTCGCTAACGGAATAGGTATATTCTTCTCGCTTTTTATCCGATAAACTTTGAGGGAAGCTAATTCCATTTTCAAGTCGGAAATTATATTCCTGATGCACTGCATGTAATGCATCAGCTACCTGGCTCAATTCATATTGTCGTGCGGCATCAATAACCGCTTCTTTCCAATCTGTATTCGCTCGGATATTTACCTTCGAACTTGCCAAACGTAAAGTTTCTAATGCATCGTCTAATTCAATATTGTCATCCATCTGCGATTGAAATTCTTCTACAGCTTTGCAATATTTCAAAGTACGTTTGTCTTCGAATTGCTTAACAAATGATTCAACAATAGTCGTATCAAAAATGCTTATAAAAGGACGACTATCTGTTAATTTAATTGATTCTGATTTTTTAATTTCTTTTAATTGCTGTTTTCGTGCTACGGCGCGGTATTTCTGTTCTTTTTCGCCACGCGTATCAGGCAATCCTAATAAATAATCCGTACCCATATGCTCGTCGAAAAACTTATACCACGATGGTATACGACTTTCTAACGGTCCGTCTATACCCGGTAAGTAACAATCTTCAGCCTCTGCTTTGAAAGCATCATAATCCTGCCAGTTTTCAAAACCAAAAACCTGGTATGCCTTACCTGACTTTAGAAACTTTACATATAAATCTAATTCAGCTTTACTTACAGGACTAATAAATGGACAATGCTGAATATTTGCACTAAGCGTCAAAAACTGAGTGGTATGTTCAATACCTTTTAAACGTACTTGTTCAGCACGCCACTGACATTGTAAGTTAAATAACTTCTTTTGCTGAATTGCCCACAATGCTTCCTCTGCAAGCATTTTATATTTTAAATCTTTCTGCTCCTGAAGATTCAGGTATTCTTGTCCACGTGTTAGGTATAAAGCCTTGCGACGTGCATAGTTTTTAATAAAGGATTCAACCGAATGTGGGTTGAATTGACTGAAGTACTCTTGATACATCGACTGTGACCGTAGCTCATCTTCTGTTTGCTGACGAATAATTTCTACTCTTAATTCTTCTTCAAATTTATCCTGCAAATGAGCGGGAACGTTTAAATCCTGTATTTGTTTGTTCATGGTATTAAAATTACAGGTCGTTGAACGGCAAATGTCCGTTAGGGTTCCATATTGAATAAAAAAACTTAATAAATAAGTGATTACCCTCATTAAGCAGTTGTTATTTATCTAACATTGCAACGTTGAAAATTATCAAGTAGTGACTGTGCAGCACGTTCATAAATGCCATAAAATTGTATTTATGAATACTCCCATCAACGACAATGAAGTAAAGGCGCTTATTAGTCTTTTAGATGATTCCGACAAGGAAGTTTATTCTCATATTGAAGAGAAATTAGTAAGCCTTGGTCGCGAAGTGATTCCGTTTTTAGAAGATGCTTGGTCGCATGCCTTTGATGCCGTATTACAACAACGTATCGAAACGATTGTCCATAAAATTCAATTTGAAAATCTTTTAGAAGATCTTAAGCTTTGGATTCATACCAATGATGATAATTTGTTTCAAGGTGCTTTAATGGTAGCTCGCTATCAGTATCCAGATATGGATGTATCAAGAATTCATGAGCAACTCCAACAGATTAAAAAAGAAATCTGGCTAGAGTTAAATGAAAATCTAACAGCACTTGAAACAATCAATATCATCAATCATATTCTTTTTGATATTCATAATTTCAGTGGTAACACAGCTAATTACCATGCACCGCAAAATTCATTCATCAATATTGTAATTGAAAGCAAGAAAGGAAATCCGTTAGCGTTAGGAATAGTTTACATTACCTTAGCTGAAATGCTGGGACTGCCAATTTATGGAGTGAACTTGCCTGAACATTTTGTGTTGGCCTATTGCGGAAACGATGAGTATTTTCAATTAGATAAGAAAAACGTTTTATGTTATATCAATCCGTTTAGCAAGGGAACAGTATTTGGAAAGAATGATATTGATGTATTTGTTAATCGTCTTAAATTAACTCCACAAGACAGTCATTATTATCCTTGCTCTAATCGTGATATGATTTTAAGAATGATTCGTAACCTGGCACACTCTTATCAAAAATTAGGCGATACGGATAAAGTAGATGAGTTGGCCCAAATGATTGCCTTGTTTAATGTGAAATAATTTTAGTAGCCGTCATCCAGATAATTTTAATATCGGTGATGATACTTTTTTCTGCAATGTATTTCTGATTGAGTAAAAGCTTCGCAGGCATTATTTCTTCGATATACGTCTTTTCAGGATCGTTTGATTTTGCAAGCAAATCGTTTTCTTCGGAATATTCGATAGATGCATAATCCGTAATACCTGGCTTTACAGTTAGCACTTTTTGTTGCTCAGAATTATAAAGGTCAACGTATTTTCTTACCTCAGGACGTGGACCAACTAAACTCATCGAACCGAAAAGCACATTTAATAATTGTGGTAATTCATCGAGCTTATACTTACGCAGAAAAAAACCAATTGAAGTCACACGAGGGTCACGACCACCAACCGTTAGTAAGCCAGCTTTATCTGCATTGATATGCATGGTGCGGAACTTAAAAATCTTGAAATCGTTATTGTTTAGTCCAACGCGAGTTTGCTTGTAAAACACAGGACCATTACTTCCGATTTTAATAAGCAAAGCGATTATCAGAAAAAAAGGCGACACCAATAGCAACATCGGCAACGTAATCATCAAATCGAATAAACGCTTGATCATATTAACTATTTAATACGGATTCAACAGCATTCGTAACAGCATCGACTATCCGCTTTAGCATCTCCTCATTTAAATCATAAAATACTGGAAGCGAAATTTCACGACTGTAATTATCATACGTTACAGGATAGTTGGCAATATCATATCCACGATTTTTGTAGAATGACAACATCGCCAGCGGAATGAAATGTACATTCACGCTTACATCAGCATCAAATATTTTTTGAATGATGGTATCGCGTTGCGCTTCTGTAATGCCGCTTATACGTAAAGGATATAGGTGATAGGACGTTTCGACATCATCCGTTTTAAGAGGAGGGAGCTGCGCCCAAGCAAAGTTTTTAAAATGATCTGCATAATAGTCGCACACTGATTTACGCTTGATTAACGTATCATTCTCATAACGTTTCAACTCAATCAAACCAATGCCTGCCATTAAATCAGTCATGTTGCATTTGTAACCAGCTTCTATAATATCATAGCGCCAGTTACCTTTCTGCATTTTTGCTAATGCATCTTTATTTTGTCCGTGGAGTGTAAATATGCAGAGGTACTTATAAATGTCTTCATTGTTAAATGGAGCAGAGAAGTTCAATGCAATAGCTCCGCCTTCGGCAGTAGTTAAGTTTTTCACTGCATGAAAAGAGTAAACCGTTGCATCAGCCCATACACCTGTATGCTTGCCTTTATACCATGCGCCTAATGAGTGAGCCGCATCCGACAAAACCATTATTCGTCCTAGCATTTGCTGATTATCTCCATCCGCAACAAACATTGATTTAACAGCTTCATCATTTACCAAGTTCATGATTGCGGAATAATCACACGGATATCCAGCAATATCAACTGGCATTATCACTTTTGTTTTTGATGTAATTGCTTTGCGGATATTTTCAACGTTGATATTAAAATCATTGGCATTCACATCTACCAAAACTGGAGTAGCACCACAATGAACCACCACATTCGCAGTAGCAGAGTAGGTATATGCAGGAAGAATAACTTCGTCACCTTCTTTCACTCCATACCATTTTAACATAACTTCTAATCCTGCTGTAGCAGAATTTAAACATAGGGTGGCTGCATTACCGTTATATGCCGAAAGTTCCTTTTCGAATTGCTTTGTCCTAGGACCAGTAGTGATCCAGCCAGAACGTAAGGTTGCAACTACTTCATTGATGATTTCATCATCGATACGAGGAGGGGCGAAGGGGATAAGGGACATATTTTAATTTGCTAATTTGTTAATGTGCTAATGTGTTTATTTTCCTTCCGAAGATGCTAATCATGAGTGCAAAGAAGATGGCTCCGCGTTGCGCTTCTAACATGGATTCGGTTATACAATTCAGTGCAAAAATAAATAACAACATCAATAATAATGGGTGGTAATTGATACGCATGAACCAAGGAATTGTAATGGATAATACCAACAACACCAACCCGATTATTCCAAGTGTTAAGAATGATTGCAAATATTGATTATGGGTGTTTAATGATTTCTCGTATCCGTATGAAAAATTATTATCGTGATAGGTAGTATTCAAAACGTCTTTTACATCTCCAGTTCCTGTTCCAATCAACCAAAATTGAGGCAGTATCGAAATCGTTTCTTTCCAGATTTCTATTCGTCCCGTAGTACTGTTATAAGAATTTGAGCTTACTGGCGCTGTATTGTTAACTGCTACTTCCACTTGCGAAAAACGATTGCTATATTTCAATAATAAAACCTGAGCTACTATAGTCACTGTAAATACAAACAATAACGGATAAATAAAACGATAGCTTCCTTTTTGCTTCCAGTATAAAACAATCATCACAAACAACGATATAAACGCAGTTGCTTCTGCAGTCCGTGCCGATAATAAAACAATCATCACAAAAAACACTATCATAAAGGCAGCGCCCATCCAGATTGTTCTGCGATGTGAGGATAAAAGCATTTCATGAAACACAAACAACAATGCAGCATTTAAATACAAACTGAAATACGTTGGATGCATTATGCTATCAGATAACTCAGAATAAAAAAAGACAATTGCTTTTCCTGTTTTGAAATACGAATAGAAAGCAATAGACAATAAATAAATACATGAAACTAAAACACCGCCTATAAAGTAACGTCTGACTTTATTCATAAACAACGCATCTATCTGAAAAGAGGAAAGTATGATTGGCAATAACAACAAAGTCATCTTTATCTGTAAATCCAAACCCGCCTGCCCGTAATTGGTCGACCATAACACACCCACAACATGCAACCCATAAAACACTGGCAAAAGCCACAGATACTTTTCGTTTTTAAATTGCTGCAACATCAGTGTGCGATGTTCCTTCAGAAATAATGTAATTAATCCGATTAAAACCCAACAAACAATCGACACCATTAAATTCGATGAAAAACAAAATACAGAAATTAGCAACAGCCATTTCTTTAAAGTAGACGAAGGTAATTGTGTAATCATTTACAGTATAAAATTACACTTCTTTTAATTAAGTAGGCTCACCCAATCGAACGTAATTTTTTTACGCATAAAATAGGTCTGAACGTAATTCTTTCCATTGTTTCCCATTTCACGAACCAATGCAGGATTAGCTTCGAGCAATAATGATTTCTCGGCGAGCATCTGACTGTTTTCAGGTTCTATGTATAAGGCTGCTTTGCCTTCGTCGACAAATAATTTTCTTGCTTCACCATCTACTGAAAGTAACAACGGTTTTCCTAATGCCAAGTTTTCGAATATTTTTGAAGGGATTGCGCCTAAGAATAAATCCATTTTCTTCAAAGGTATAACCGCAACATCCACAGCATCCACATATGATGGAACAACTTCTCTACTTACGAGCTCCAAGAACTTCACTCGGGTAATTTGCTCATCAATAACGCGCTGCTGTAATCTTTTTTTCTCAGGTCCATCGCCAAGTAATAAGTAGGTAATTTTACTTTCCGCAGGCAGTAATTGCGCTGCATCTAAAATAACATCGAGTCCTTGCGCCAACCCTATAATACCTCCATACATAATCAGAAAATCGCTCTCCGAAAACTGAAGTTGTTTTCGTACATCAATCGTTTGTTTAAAACTAAAAATCGATTCATCAACGCCATTGGGCAACCAATGAACCGTTTTATTGGGGAAACGTTTTTTAATATCTGCAACTATACCTTGTGTTTGACCAGTAACCATAAATGCTTTTTTATAAAGCCATTCTTCGAGGATAGTAGCCATTTTTAAAAAAGTACGATTCGTTATCACGCCTAACTTTTCCGCGGACTCAGGCCATAAATCACTCACGTTAAATACCATCTTCGCTTTCTTGCGCTTACTAATCCACCATGCACTGATGCCTAAAAATAGTGGGGGCGACTCCACCATCAAATAATCAAAATTACCTTTAATACGCCCCGCATAAAACATCGAAGAAAACGTAAATGAAAAGTAATTTAACAATCTTGAAATAACCGAACGGTTTTTACTAACGTATATCCATGAACGATGAACATCAATATTTTCAAACTGCTCACAAACATATTTTTTTCCTATATAGTGCTCATGTATTTCCATCGCTGGATAATTGGGCATTGCGGTAAGAATACAAACTTCATGACCTGCGGCTTTTAACTCTCTTGCTAAACCACTCAATCGGTTTTGAGGAGCTCCAGTTTCAGGAGGGTAATATTGAGTTAATATTAAAAAGCGCATGACTATTTAATAAGTTCACTAACTATGCTAGCAGCAGCTTTTCCACCGCCGTATAAATCGATATTAAAATTGCATTGTATTGTTAATGCAACAGAGTAAGCCTGCATAATTTTTTCTTCATTAGCACCGGCTAACAAATTAAATCCTCCGTTTATTAATTCAACCCATTCTGTTTCATCTCGAAGTGTAATGCAAAATTTCTGAAAGAAAAACGCTTCTTTCTGAAGTCCGCCACTATCTGTCATTACTAACTTACAATGCTTCAATAATTCAAGCATATCAAAATATCCTACCGGATCGATGATAGTCAGATTCGTTTTCATGCCTGCATCCTTCATGATTTTTTGCGTACGCGGATGTAACGGTAACACAACTTTTCGGTCGGTATTAATTTTTTCGAGTGCGTTAACAATGGATTGCAAACGATTTAAATCATTCGTATTTTCTGCTCTGTGTAAGGTACAAAGTACAAAGTCGTGGAGTTCTAACGATTTAAATACGGTCGAACGTGCAGCAGAATTTTCAGCATAATATATAGCAGCATCCTGCATCACATCACCTGAAAGAATCAGTTTATTATTGAAGGGATATCCTTCTTTTGTAAGATTATCAATTGCAGTTTGCGTAGGGCAGAAGAGCAGCGATGAAAGTCGATCGGTTAGAATACGATTTTGTTCTTCAGGCATTGCCATATTAAACGAACGTAAACCAGCTTCTACATGCGATACCGGAATCAATAATTTCGATGCAGCTAACGCACCTGCGAGTGTGCTGTTCGTATCACCATACACTAAAACGTAATCGGGCTTTTCCTGCAACAATACTTTTTCAATTCCTTCGAGCATCTGACCAGTCATCGCTCCATGGCCTAAACCATGAATACCTAAATGAAAGGCAGGCTTTGGAATATCCATCTCATCGAAAAACACATCCGACATATTTGCATCGTGATGTTGACCAGTATGAATGATTTGTTCAGTTACTGAAGAATGTTTTTTCAGCTCACGACTAACTACCGCCGCTTTTACAAACTGAGGACGCGCTCCAACAACGGTAATTATTTTCATTCTACGATTGTTATTAAGAAGAATAGAAGAAATTAAAAGCTAAATTACTTAGCGTAATTCACAGCTCTTGTCTCACGGATTACTGTCACTTTTACCTGACCAGGATACGTCATTTCAGTTTGAATGCGGTTAGCGATATCAAATGATAATTGCTCTGTTGCTTTATCATCTAACTTCTCACTTTCTACAATCACACGTAACTCACGCCCTGCTTGAATAGCAAATGCTTTTTCAACGCCTTTATATCCTTGAGCAAGATTTTCCATTTCCTTCAGACGCTTCATGTATTGTTCTACAATCTCACGACGAGCACCAGGACGAGCACCGCTAATAGCATCACAAACCTGAACGATAGGAGAGATCATACTTGTCATTTCAATCTCATCATGATGGGCTCCGATCGCATTCACAACTTCTGCATTTTCTTTACTTCGTTCAGCCATCTTCATACCTGCAATAGCATGTGGAAGCTCTGTATCTTCTTCGGCAACTTTACCGATATCATGTAATAAACCAGCGCGCTTAGCAAGCTTCACATTCAAGCCTAACTCAGCAGCCATCAACGCACAAAGATTTGCTACTTCGCGCGAGTGTTGTAATAAATTTTGTCCGTAAGATGAACGATATTTCATTCTACCAACCATACGAATTAACTCAGGTGCTAATCCGTGAATTCCTAAATCGATCGCAGTACGCTTACCAATCTCAATAATTTCTTCGTCTAACTGACGACGAACTTTCGTTACTACTTCTTCAATTCTTGCAGGGTGAATACGTCCGTCGGATACTAACTGATGTAACGCTAAACGCGCTAACTCTCTTCGCACTGGATCAAAACCAGAAAGGATAATTGCTTCTGGAGTATCATCAACAATAATTTCAATTCCTGTTGCTGCTTCTAAGGCACGGATATTTCTTCCTTCACGTCCGATTACACGACCTTTCACTTCATCATTATCGATATGGAAAACAGTCACTGCATTTTCAATTGCATGCTCTGTAGCCACACGTTGAATCGTTTGAATAACGATACGCTTTGCTTCTTTATTAGCAGTTAACTTTGCTTCGTCGATAGTATCTTTAATAAACGACATCGCTTCAGTTTTAGCTTCTGCTTTTAAAGCTTCAACTAATTGCGCCTTTGCATCTTCAGCTGATAGTCCTGCAATTTTCTCTAATGCATGCACTTGCTTTTGATGCGCTTTTTCTAATTCTTCCTTACGGCGATTAACGATTTCTAATTGCGAATTCAGATTTGTTTGAATTGCTTCAACTTCCGTTTGCTTTCTTTTGCTCTGCTCTAATTGCTGATTAAGCGTTGTCTCTTTTTGTTTGATTCTGTTATCAGCAGCAAGGATAGCTTTGTCTTTTTCGGTGATATGCTTTTCGTGCTCTGTTTTCATTTGATAAAAGCGATCTTTTGCTTCCATCGTTTTATCTTTCAGGTATAATTCACCTTTTGCCTCAGCTTCTTTAACAATTGCTTTAGCTTTTTCTTCAGCAGCTTCAACAATACCATTGTTGTTTTTTCTTGTGACAACAAAGGTTAATACGCCTCCTACTGCAAGTCCCGCCAGTCCTAGTATGATAGATATTGGTTCCATAGTTTAATATTTGTTTATTTATATAGTGATTTGTCTTGCGACAATAATTGCATTTTAATTGAAGCTCCGCATCCACCCTGGGAGAATTAAAACCCATTAGATAGGGTCGGAGTACACCCCATTGATTCATGCTTTCTTTTCAGACGTGCAATCGGCAACGCAAAATGCCTCCTAAGTGTTTGAATGTTGATTTTAATCTGCGACCAGAATGGTATGCGGATCTTCTAAATATTGTTTTCCCTTTTCGGGGGATGATCAAAGAACGAAGAACTATTGATTATCCGGTCCGAAAGCAGTTACCATTTCAGAAAGCTTCGTTAACTCGTTGACTAACTCCAGTTCTTTCTTTTCTCTATTGCTTGAAGCATTCAGAAGTTCTGCTGCCTGTTGTAACGCGCACATCGCCAGAATATCCTGAGGCTCCTTTAAATTGAAAGAAGTTTGATAGGTTTTTAGCTGCTCAGCAACTTTTTTAGCTGCTTCCTGCAGAACTTCCACCTGATCTTCTCTCACCTTTAGGGGGTAGGACTTATTGGCAATTTGCACCTGTATAGAGACGGTTTTGCTCACCTTTTAATCTTTGTTCAACAACGACAAACAACGGTCGATTTCGCGTAAGTAGTTGTTAATTTGAATTTTAAGCTCTCGGGTTTCCATTTTTTCGGGGACCGCTAAAGCCTGTGCTAATTTAATTGTTTTCAACTGTTCTTTTAGTGCCTCACACTCATTAATTGCAACATCTTTTTCAACCTGCAACTGTTCATTTTGTAAAGCCAGTTTTGAATTCTCTTTCTGTAATTTATGGTGCTGGTCCACCGCCAATTTTATTTGGGATTTCAGCTTATGTATTTGATCCATTACAGAATTCATAAATCAGTGATTTTGAACAATGAAACAAATGTAATTGAATATATGGTTTTAACCAAAAAATTGCGTTTTTTTATAGCCAATAAAAATATTATTTCTATTTTCATAGCCACTATGGCCCTTCGAAATAAATTCATTTATGTGCTGGCTTTCCTGATTTTAGTGTCAATTTTTAACATCCAAGCGCAAAATAACAAGCCCGATTTTGGCTCTCCCGTGAACATTCCCATTTCGTTGAGCGGTAATTTTTGTGAAATCAGATCTAATCATTTTCATTCCGGAATTGATATCCGCACCAACGGTAAAGAAGGTCTGCCCATCTTTTCTATCGGTGATGGTTATGTATCAAGAATAAAAGTCAGCCCTACCGGATTTGGAAGAGTTGTTTATATCAACCATCCCGAAGGCTATACTTCCGTTTATGCTCATTTATCTTCTTTTAGTCCTGCGTTGGATGCTTTTGTCGATTCCATTCAAAAAGCCAACGAATCATATGACATGGAAGAATTTCCTGATGCCAAAAAATTCAAAATCAAAAAAGGGGATTGTATCGGTTATAGCGGTAATTCAGGTTCCAGCGCTTCGCCACATCTACATTTCGAAATACGCGATTTGAAATCGGAAGAACCTTTGAATCCATTAGCGTTTTTTAATTATGAAGATTCTATTCCACCAGTCATAAAAGAAATTCGAGCTGTTGAATTAATAGACAATTACAATTATCTTGTTAGTGATACAATGCAGACAATCAATAAAAACGATACAGTAATTAATTACTTGCATTCTGGAAAGTATCACTTTGAAATAAAAGGCACGGACAATAGCGATGACTCGTATGGGAACTATTACTCCATTTTAGCAACAACACTTGTTGGCGACACTTTGTATTCTACTCAATACGATCGCTTCAATTTTGATGAAACGAGATTGGTAAATGCTTCCATCAATTACGCATCATTGGTAAATTCTAAAACAGAATGGATTCGATTATATACTTTACCTGTTAACAAATCAATCTTATTCAAAAAAACGAAATCAAATCCTTTACAAGTCGGTAACGAGCTTCAGAAGGTAATTTTTAGCGTTGCAGATTTCAATGGTAATACAACGTCTGATACGATTCTTTTAATAGGATCGAAAGTTTCGGAAATATTAAGAGCAAAGGAGGATATCATTTGTCGCTATTACGATGAAAGCTTTACCATTCCATTCAAATACGGATTCCTAAATATTCCTCTAAACGGCATCGACCAATCCTTGTGTTATGCCTTAACCGATTATGATACAATTCCTGATTCAACTACTTTTTTAATTGGAGATCCATGTGTTCCATTACTTAAAAATGCAACTGTTGTGATTCAAAAAAAACTTGATAACAATTATTGGCTTTGTGAAAGAAATAATAAAAACGAATTAACAGGCACCTCCTTCAAATTAGATAGTGCGAAATATGGTTACCAAACAACCATTAAAAGGATGGGATGGTACTCTGTTGAAATAGATACAGTAGCTCCACAACTTGTCAAAGTAACATCAGAAGCTGACAAAATAATCAAAGATCAAAAAAATACATTATTAAAAATCAGTGATGACATTTCTGGAGTAAAAAAAGCGAATATTTATATCAATGAAAATTATTTGCCTTGCGAGTTTGATTTAAAAAGAAGTCTTGTTGTGATTAAAGGAAATCAATTAAAAAAAGGAGACGTCATTAATTTAAAAATGATCGACTATCAAGGTAATTCTACTATGATTGAAAAGATAATTACATATTGAGGAATGTTGCACTTACTAATGATTCAAGTCATTTTTTTCAGTGGATAGTCGACCTACTTTTGATACTGTGATGGAAACATCCCTACGTACTAAAATATAGTACCATAGTTTACTGGTTTGGTTAGAGCTGTCGAAGGACAGCTCTACTTTTTTCCGTACATTCGCAATAGAATTATGCTTGTTTTATTTTACTTTTTAGCGTTAGTGGCAGAGGTTGTTGGAACGATAGGTGGGTTTGGCTCCTCGATTTTTTTCGTATCTATTGCTTCTTTCTTTTTTGAACCGAAACTAGTATTAGGCATCACTGCATTTTTTCATGTGTTTAGTAATATTTCAAAACTCATTTTGTTTGGCAAGCATATCAAAATGAAAATCGCCATCAAGTTTATTATTCCGAGTGTGATTGGAGTTATCATTGGAGCATTATTAATCGCTAATCAGTCGGGAGAACTATTTTCATTAGCCATCGGAATCTTCCTTATTCTATTTGCGCTATACTTTTTGATATTCCCTTCTCAAGCAATTGAAGCCTCTAATAAAAACATAATAATAGGAGGGAGCAGTGCAGGATTTCTTGCTGGCTTTTTAGGAACTGGTGGTGTCATTCGTGGAGCAGCAATGGCGGCATTTAATCTTGAGAAAAATTGTTTTGTTGCTACCTCTGCATTCGTTGATTTATTTGTTGATATCAGTCGTTCTGCAATTTATTACAAAAACGAATTCATTTCAAGCGATAAATTATATTACCTCCTTCCGCTTATTTTTATTTCCTTCGCTGGAAGTTATATTGGTAAATTAATTCTTGAAAAATTGAATCAGGATAAATTCAGGAGAGTCGTTTTAATTTTAATTTCAATCATGGGCGCAGTTTCTGTAATACGATTTATATGGCAGTAGTAGATAAAAACTTCAAGTCAAAAGTCAATGCAATAAGAATTGTGTTGCTGCTATCAGTCGTAATCATGATGATTAAGTTCGTTGCCTATTATTTGACGAAATCGAATGCTTTACTTTCTGATGCACTGGAATCATTAATCAATATTGCCACAAGTTCATTTACACTTTACAGCATTTATTATTCTGCCAAACTAAAAGATCAAGATCATCCTTACGGACATGGAAAGATTGAATATTTAGCTGTGGGATTCGAAGGTGCCTTAATTTTAGGAACAGGCGTTTATATTCTTTACGAAGCCTTCAAACATTTCATTCATCCCGAGCCATTGCAAAATGTAGATATGGGAATTGTTATCACCGCATCAACGGGACTGTTTATGTATTTTATTGGATCATTTTTGAAAAAGAAAGGTCGTGAGTTAGATTCAATTACCTTGGTTGCCGATGGTGAACATTTTCATCTAGATACAATCACAAGCATTGCTTTGATTGTTGGCTTGGTTCTCTATCACTTAACTAAGTTACCATGGATTGATCCCTTGCTAGCTGCTTTATTAGCTGTACATATTATGATGAGTGGTTACAAGCTAACCAAAGAATCCATTGATCGTTTATTGGACAAAGCCGATTTCGATACAATACAAAATGTAGTAAACTCGCTAAATAAAAATCGCAAAGCCACTTGGATAGACATTCACAATTTACGCATGCAGCGCTTTGGAAATATTATTCATATTGATTGTCATCTGACGCTTCCGTTTTATTATGCGCTGGATCAGGTGCACGCTGAAATTAAAAGTATGGAAACAGACGTGAACAAAGATTTTAATCACGAAGTTGAGTTTTTTGTCCATACCGACCCTTGTAATGAAGAGTTCCCATGTAAGCTATGCAGCGTTGAACAATGTCCCTTCCGAAAATTTGAACATCAACAAGCGGTAGCGTGGGACATTAAAAATCTGATGATGAATAAAAAGCATCAGTTGTAAAAATTTTACTTACAAGTCTGATTCGTATTCAATCTTTCATGCTTGCAACAATCACCTTTACCACTTTTCATGGTACTACCACGATGTATCAAAAACAAGGCTAACGCTATTGCAATAAACGGAGATAGTTTATTGATGGATAATTTTACTTTAGGACTAAAAATATTTTGAGAAACGGCAACAATATACATCAATGGTAGCGTTCCTAATCCAAACAATAACATATAAAGCGCAGCATTTTTAATAGCACCATAACTAATTGCACCTGCCATGGCTAAGTAAACAAATCCACAAGGTAATATTCCATTTGCTAAACCAACGACATACATTGATGTAAATGATTTCTTTTGAATGTAATTTCCAATAACCGATTTTATCTTAAACGATATTATAAGTAAACGTCCATTGACTTTACTCACAAGTTTATCGTTTAAAAACAATACAACAAGGATGATTAATATTCCAGAGAAAATACTCAAATCACTTTGCATTCCTTTTAATTGAAAACTAATTCCAATTAATCCTGCTATCACACCCAACAGCATATACATCGTAATACGACCGAGTTGGTATATCAATCGACCAAGATAAAAATGCCTTGCATCGCCATCAACAACCGGTAATGATAACGCTATTGGTCCGCACATACCAAGACAATGAAAGCTGCCAAGGAAACCTAACGACAATGCACTAATCAGATAATAATTCATATTATGGCAGCATTATTTTTTCTTCTTGTAAATATTCTTTTCCATCACAACTCCATGCAATTGTAAATCGCCAGTATCCACTTGATAATTTATCTGTTACAACCCGCATTTTACCATTCTCGTTTTTAATCTGCATAGTAAAATCTTTTTGTTTGTTATCAGGACGATAAAATGTTATTTGACCTGTAATAACACGATTTGTAAAATCAGCAGGAAACATCAAATCAATTGCATTGGAATTAACAGGATTACAAACCACTAATGCGCTTGCCGCATTTTGCATATTAACAAATTGATTCTGATATTTCATTTCCTCGTCGTAATAATTTTCAGCTACCAATTCTGTGTTTTGTTTCGTGCATTTATACACCAGCGTTAGCATACCTATTACAAAGAGCAGGTAAACAAATAATATTCTATATCCCCAGTTCATAAACGTAGGTTTTAATGATTTTTAATTTTAACAGGACCAATAAAATTGGTTTTTATTATCTCTACTACTTTATCACCTGAACGTAATTCTAGAACAATAGGCATTCGTGCGGTAACAATCTCTTTTTGATTGATAAGGATAAAGAACTCACCATCCGCACTTCCTTGTTCATCTAACTTGGTAATTCCATTGCCAATCCATTTAACACTTCCTTTGGGAGAAACCATTCTTATTTCAACAGGCATTTGATTGAAGGTTTTATTAATCAAATTTACAGTGTATAAATTCGAATAAATAGAGTCATTCTGCTGCTGATAAATCATACCAGGGGTACGTAGGATAGTTGATTCAACATCGGAGCGCATGATTAAAAGAGACAATAGGGTAGTTAACAAAACGAAGAGCACAAATGAATACGCTTTTATTCTGCCTGTTATTTGAAATTTCGTCCCTTCAGCAATGGCATTTTCACTTGTATAACGGATAAGGCCATGTGGCTTTTTAATTTTATCCATGATGCTATCACAAGCATCAATACAAGCAGTACAGTTTACGCATTCGAGTTGTGTACCATTACGGATATCGATACCGGTAGGACATACATTCACGCATTGATGACAATTGATGCAATCGCCAAATTTAGATTCACAAGTCTTTTGCAATTTACCTCTTGGCTCACCACGTTTATAATCGTACGCAATTACCACTGAATTTTTATCAAGCAAAACACCTTGTAATCTTCCATAAGGACAAACAATTAAACAAGCCTGCTCGCGAAAACGCATATAGACAGCAAAGAAGACGAATGTAAAAACGAGAATCGCTATTAATCCACCAACGTGATTGGATGGATCATCCAAAACAATTTGTTTTAATTCATCAATGCCAATGATGTAAGCAAGAAAAGTATTTGCGATGATAAATGAAATCAGAAAAAAGATGCTGGTTTTTAAAAATCGCTTCCTGAATTTAGTTACTGATGGAGGTGCATTTTTTAGTGCTTTTTGTTTTACAGCATCCCCATCAATCCAATATTCAATTTTACGAAAAACCATTTCCATAAAAATTGTTTGCGGACAAGCCCAACCACACCAAAGTCTTCCGAACAACGCTGTGAAAACAATTATAAAAACAACAAACGTAAGCATGGCCAATACGAACAAATAAAAATCCTGTGGCCAGAATGCGATTCCGAATAAAATAAATTTTCGCTCAACAACATTCAACAGCATGAACGGATGTCCGTTTAATTTTATAAACGGCCCCACCAACATAACAGCTAATAAAAAATAACTAAAGATAGTCCTGCGATTATAATAACGACCTTTCGGTTGCTTAGGAAAAATCCAATTTCTATTTCCATCTTTAGTGATAGTATTGAAACTATCTCTAAAGCTTCCTTCGTCATCGTATATAACAGGATCCATATTTAGAAATTATTTTACTGTTGTATCAGAAGCAGTAGAATCAGTATTCGAAAATGATGGAGCAGGAGAAGAAACTTCTATCCATATATCACCCTCTGCTGCTTTAGCTTTAGCAGGTTTTGTATTTTGCATGGATAAAATATAGCTGGCCACCGATTGAATATTCTTAGGACTTATTTGTGATTTCCAGCTAATCATTCCTTTTAATGGAACTCCGTTGGTGATTGTTTTAAAAACATTTTTTATTCCACCGCCATGAATCCAGTTAGGGTCGGTTAAATTAGGACCAACTCCACCTTCTAAATTTTGGCCGTGACAAGCAGTACAGTTTTTATTGAAAATATCTTTCCCATCGCTTAACGCGGTTGCATCTGTAAGTTGTTTTACATTTTCAGTTGTGACCATATCGGCCATTTTTTCATTTCGTATTTTTTGTTCTTCATCAGCAGCCAGAACAGAAGCAATATATTCCTGATCTTGACTTTCACCAGTTTTTAAAACATGGAAATGCACTAAATAAATAAGCCCCCAAGCGATCGTAAAATAAAATCCCCATTTCCACCAAGGAGGTAAATTATTATCGAGCTCTCTGATTCCATCATAGCTATGATTAAGCATTACATCAACTTCCTTTTCAATAGGTACTGCTTGCGTCAAAACGTTTCTGTCGAAGCGTGTCCAGAATGACTCAGTTTGAATTGGTCTAACAACTTCTGTTTTAACTTGTACTTTTTTAGGTGCCATTCCTCGTGCAAGAACTAATAACGATTGTGCCATAACGAAAATGGCAATTAACAGTATAATCAGAAAAACAGCGATATAATAAAATGCAGGCTGATAGAAGATAGGATCTACACTTTTGAAAATGGTACCAGTAGAAGCAACACTTGTAGTATCTGTTACTGCTTGAGCTTGCACTGCTGTTGTCGCAAACAACAGGCCTGCTATTAATCCAATTAAGATGATATTTTTCATGATAATCAATTTATGCGTTATTGTCTTCTTCATTGCTTAATGGCAACTTACTTATTTCGTTTAACTCTTCCTTATTAGCCTTTACTACATAAAAAATCAATGCAGTAAAAAAAATGAAGAATACAAGAAGCGAAAACATTGGGTAAAATCCCACATCTTTAATTTGTTCTAAATATTGTTTAAACATAACCTTGCTTATTTTATCATTGAATTATTTGAAACTTTACTGGCTTTAATATCTATTCCTAATCGCTGCAGGTAAGCAATCATAGCGATCAGTTCTTTATTAGCAACGATAGGAGCACCATTCTTATTTAAATCGGCAGCTATAGCATTCGCTTGCTTCATCAAATCAGCATTTGCTTGTTGATCATATCCTTTTGCATATGGAACACCTAATGTGATCATCGCTCTTATTTTAGCAGGCGTTGATGCTGTATCTAAATTGTTTTCTGTGAGGAATGCATAAGGTGGCATAATTGAGCCTGGCGACATAGTGCGTGGATCAATCATGTGATGATAGTGCCATACGTTTTGATATTTTCCTCCTACACGTAATAAATCAGGACCTGTACGTTTTGAT
>JBJOND010000051.1:0-20122 GCA_046052065.1 Bacteroidota bacterium
TTAGAAGAATTACTAAGTTGCTGTTGTGCTGCAGGATTTTGCTTTTTTAAATCTTCGTGAGCTTTTAACCATTCTTGTGTTCTCGCTGGCTCTGCATTATTCCACTGCGTTCTGAACTTAGTTGCTGAACCGTCATTCGTTTCTGTTTTAAACGGATTATAATTCGGATTCACTCTAATTGTAGGCTGCACTGGAATAGAATTCATTTTCTCAATTGGCAAATTGAAAGTAGATTCCTGTTCAAAGTCGAGCGAAGGCATTACACTGAACTTTCCTAACGCGCGCTTTACTGATGCACGAAGAATGGCATACACATTTTTATCATCCAGGAATTTAATTTCTGTTTTTGTTGGATGAATATTTACATCGATGGAAGCAGGATCAATTGATATGTTTAACCAATAGGAAGGGTACGCATCTTTAGGAATTAACGATTCGAATGCAGCAGATACAGCATGGTGTAAATAATTATCTTTTATAAAACGACCATTCACAAAAAAGTACTGTTCTCCTCTCGACTTTTTAGAAAACTCTGGCTTCCCTACAAATCCTTCGATATTTACGATTGTTGTTTCCTCTTCAATAGGAACCATACGTTCCGAATAATTATTTCCGAAGATAGCAGAAATACGTTGTTTAAAATTTCCTTTCTTTAAATCATAAACCAGATGTCCGTTTTGATGCATCGTAAATGCAATTTCAGGATTCGCCAAAGCCACACGAATAAATTCTTCATTGATATGACGCGACTCTACAGGATCAGACTTTAAAAAGTTTTTACGAGCAGGAACATTATAAAAAAGATTCTTGATAGCAAATGAAGTCCCTTCGGGTGCAGCAACGGGCTCCTGCACTTTTACTTCACTTCCTTCAATATGAATTTTAGTTCCTATCTCCGTATTTACTAAACGCGTTTTTAATTCTACTTGTGCAACCGCAGCAATCGATGCAAGGGCTTCGCCACGGAACCCCATAGTGCGCAGGGTATATAAATCATCCGACTTTCTAATCTTCGATGTAGCATGACGTTCGAAACAAAGTCGGGCGTCAGTATCGGACATACCATTGCCATCATCTACCACTTGAATAAGCGATTTTCCTGCATCACGCAAGATTAATTGAACTTTTGTGGCTCCTGCATCAATGGCATTTTCCATTAACTCTTTCACAGCAGAAGCTGGGCGTTGAATAACTTCTCCAGCGGCAATCTGATTAGCAACAGCATCAGGTAACAAACGAATAATATCAGACATAAGGGTTACAAAAATAGTGAAGAAAACGCTCGAAAAAGGAAAACCTTTAAATCTTTAAGATGCTGACGGATAAGCGACACGAACGTGATAAATACTGCTAAGCATTTTCTTGAAAATCTTTTTAATAGCGGTGATATCCTTGTAAGTAATATCACAATTCTCAAACTGTCCCGCATTTATCTGATGGTTAATAATCACATCAACCAAACGCTCTATCGACTGTGCATCGTGTATAGCAAGACTGCGTGCTGCGGCTTCTACTGAGTCAGCCATCATAAGTACAGCAGTTTCTTTTGAAAATGGTTTAGGGCCAGGATACGAAAAATCAGCTTCATCGGCACTTTCATCAGGATTGTTTTTTAAAAACGACTGATAAAAATATTGTACGACCGTTGTCCCGTGGTGCGTACGAATAAAATCGATGATAACATCAGGCAAATTATACTTCTTTGCTTTTTTAATTCCGAGTGAAACGTGACTGATAATCAACGATGCACTTTCTTCAAATGCCAATTCATCGTGTGGATTAACCTGTGTTGACTGATTCTCGATAAAGTACATGGGCATATCCATTTTACCGATATCGTGATACAAGGCCCCTACTCTCACTAACAAAGAATTTCCTCCTATTTTGTAAATAGCAGCTTCTGCAAGATTGGCTACTTGAAGCGAATGCTGGAAAGTACCAGGAGCTTTTAGAGATAAATCACGTAATAATTCACTATTAAAATCTGACAACTCCATCAATGAAAAATCACTAGTCAATCCGAATATTTTCTCAATAAAAAAGATGAGTGGATAAGCGAGTAGCGTAAGTAATCCGTTGCCCAATAACCACACTAAATTCACATAATTAAACTTATCGATACTACCTTCATTCAGCAATGAGATTCCGATGTATGTCACGCAATATGAAAGAAAAATCAATCCGACAGCCAAGAACAACTGTCCGCGTTTACGCATATTAAATACACTAAAAACAGCTACCATTCCGGTGATAATTTGCATATACACAAAATCAAATCCTGACGGTGCAATACTACCTAGAATAAGCATAGTTAGTACATGAACAAAAAGTGCCGAACGTGTATCAAAAAATGCGCGCACAACTAAAGGTAAAATACAAAGTGGAACAAGTAATACATCGACTTTGTCGGTCATTAACACCTTTGAATAACTAAGGCAAGTAATAACAATTAGTAAAAACAATAAACCCATCTTGCGAGAGTTCAAGAAAATATCTTTTCGTAATAACCAGAGAAAAGCTAATAGAATAATTATTGCAACAGAAACGAGCATCAAATAACCAACATAAAGCCATGACAACATTGAATTTCCAACATTCTCTCCCATGAATGCTTTACGCAATGACGAAAGCGCTTCATAATCCTGTTGACCAACCACCTTGCCTTGCTCGGCAAGTAGAACTCCTTTTCTTACCATCCCACGAACAGGATTAATATCAGACAATTGCTGCTGTCGATTTTTTTCTGTTAGTATTGATTCGAAAGTAAGATTTGGACGTATGGATTGAACAATTGCATTTTTTAATTCCTGATTATTTTGAAGATTGACTTTTGATAATTCGTAGGTAACACGCTCGGTAAGCTGATTGATATTTACCAAAGAATTTACTTCGGAAGGAGTTTCAGAATTCCCAATTAAAATAAACAATTGCTGTCCATCTATAGGATTCGCATTACGTGTAGATTCAAAAACACCGTCGTTATAAATTTTTGAAATGATAATTTCAGCACTTGGCCAAAAATTAATATCGCTAAATAACGTATGAAATTCTTCGATGGCATGAACATAGGCCAAGGTATCTTTGACAAAATAAAGCGAAGAGTGCTGAATAATTTGAGCACGATCGACATCTATTTGCTTTTGCGATTTATAAATTGGAAAATCGAATGGAGCGCGAAGATCTTCGTAATGCCATATTTGACCTACAGAAAAATCATATTTAAACTTTACCTGTTGAGGGAGAAAATAAGTGATTAATAATATCGATGCAGTGATAAGCACAATACGATAATACAAATCGTGCTTATTACTTATTTTGATAAAAATTTTGCGGAGTGACATCGGTATAAAAGTAATAAAAGAAAGCAAACCTATAAGCCGGATTCTGTCCCCGCAAGCGGGTCCCTGTCATTTATCTGCGATGGTACTCGCGTAACACCTGATTCAACCTACCCATTGGGGCTGAACCCGAAGGTTCACTCGAACGAGCAGCCCTCATCCCCAACCTATTTGGTTTTTCAACCCACAAGGTTTACCCGGTTGGATGTCGCCACCACAACCTGTGAGCTCTTACCTCACATTTTCACCCTT
Organism: Bacteroidota bacterium; assembly: GCA_046052065.1. Classification (GTDB taxonomy): domain Bacteria; phylum Bacteroidota; class Bacteroidia; order AKYH767-A; family OLB10; genus CAINEC01. The sequence goes on from JBJOND010000051.1 coordinate 3,591, forward strand.
ATCCCGAGTAAACTCGGGACGGTATCGTTTTCTGCGGCACTATCTGTCGGTAGAAAATTTCTTCGCTACTGCCTTCCCGTTAGGAAGTGTGGTGCTCTATGTTGCCCGGACTTTCCTCCCCGAAGGGCGACAAGGCGGTTTGCTTTCTGGGTTCAAAGATAATTTGAAAATTTGACAATGTGTTGATTTGACTCCGATGGATTCAAGAGCAAAATCCCTGTTGCTGAGGCCGGACATTCTAATTACTTCGAAAAAACCTGCAACTGATTATACGAAATTAATCTAAGCCAGATTTTAAAAAACGAATTCGATGAAAGAATTAATAAGACTCTTTCGAATTATTTAATGCCCTCAGCATTTCTTGCTGGGAAGCCAACCATTCTTCATCGGTAATTGGATTCAAGGCCTTTACTTTAATTGATTCTGCTGCTGATGCATTTACCATTTCTAAAAATTCTTCTGCGGTAATGTCTTCTCTAAATGGATGGTCATCATCAGCCATTTTAGATTCATCCATTTTTCGCAGTTGTTCTAATATCATTTTCATATGTTCGAATTTACAAAAAAACACTCAAATTTCATATATATATTAACTAGAATTTGGAGCGAAAAAATAAGCACTTAGATAGAAGTGGTTAAAATGAACAAATGTATATTGTTCTAAAATCCCGGTCGCTGAGGCACTCGAAGCGTTAGGGATCATAGACGAATATGTTTCGAGTTCGGCCTTTCGCTCTTCGAGCGCCTCAGCGACCGTAGCGAACAAAGCCTCGGGATCAGCGACCACGCTTCAATTAGCAAATTATCAAATTAGCACATTATCAAATTAACACTTGCCCAATTCCTCAACATCAATTTCCCTTCAGGAGTCATGATAGATTCGGGGTGGAATTGCATAGCGTAGATGGGATGTTCTTTATGCTTTAACACCATAATGCAATTTTGTTCATCGGTGGCAAGAATTTCTAAGCACGAAGGAAAAGTTTTTTCATCGGGGACCCAGCTATGATAACGGCCTGTTTCGAAGTTGTTATTAATGCCGTTGAAAATTTCGTCTTGTTTTACAATCGTGCATACGCGCACTACTCCGTGCAATACTTGATTGAGCTGACGTAATTGTCCGCCGAATGCTTCTGCGATTGCTTGATGTCCGAGGCAAATACCTAAAATCGGTTTCTTGCCTGCAAAGTGTTTGATGATTTCTAATGTTAATCCTGCTTCTGAAGGAATTCCTGGTCCGGGAGAAATCACCAAAGCATCATAAGCATTCAAATCATCAATACTTACTTGATCATTTAGAAAAACATCCACAACACCATAGGTAATCTCTTCGAGGTAATGAACGAGATTATAGGTAAAGGAATCGTAATTATCGATGATGGCTATTCGAGACATTTTTGCAAATGTATTAAAGTACTTTCTAAGAATTCATCAAAGAATATAACTTTGCAAAAAACTACTATGAAAACCATCATCCATACTACCAACGCTCCTGCTCCTATCGGACCTTATTCGCAAGCTGTAAAGGCAGGCAATATGCTTTTTGTTTCAGGACAAATTGCCATTGTTCCAGAAACTGGCGAATTAGATTTATCTTCTATCGAGAATGAAACACATCAAGTCATGAAAAACATTGGAGCGGTATTAACAGAAGCAGGTGCCGACTACTCCGATATTATAAAGACCGGCATTTTCTTAAAAGATATGAATCAGTTTGCAGCCGTAAATGAAGTGTATGGAAGTTATTTTAGCAGTGATTTTCCTGCACGCGAAACCGTTCAAGTGTCGAGATTACCGAAGGATGTGAATGTAGAAATCTCGGTTGTTGTTTTACTAAAATAAATACAGCTTATTTTCCTGCGCTCTCTGTGCTTATTGAAACTTTAGCATTCCATCGAGTGATGGCCCATTTGGTTTGTTGTACAGGAGTAAGAAAGGTCCATGCTACAATTCGGCTTGATTTATTTCCTTGTGTCATAGCTATTGTTTTCACTTCAACGGCTTGTGCGTTATACAAGGCTTTATAAATATTTTCGAGATGTGCTTGTTTTGAAATTAATGTAGAAAACCAAAAGCAAGAATCCGCTATTAATTTGCTCTGCTCTATAATTCGCTTAACGAATTTTTCTTCTCCTCCATCGCACCACAATTCCCTATTCCTTCCTCCAAAATTTCGAGCAATTTCTTTCACGGGTGTCCCACGCAAATTACTTACCTTACGAATATTCCCTGAGCGAGCTTCTTCAAACGAAGAATAAAAAGGAGGATTACATATGGTGAAATCGAATTGCTCATTTTCTTTTACAATCCCTTTAAAAATATTAGATGAATTAGGCTGAAAACGTAATTCTACATTTTCTTTTACATCACTATTGCTTTCAAGAATATCCTTTGCCGATTTAATCGACTCAGGTTCATTATCCGATCCAACAAACGACCATCCGTATTCTCTATTTCCGATCAATGGATAAATACAATTCGCTCCTACTCCAACATCAAATACGCTGATGCTATTTCCCGTAGGTATCTTTCCATTATTTCGCTCGGCCAATAAATCAGCCATGTAATGAAGGTAATCGGCACGACTCGGGATTGGAGGACATAAATAGCCTTCCGGCAAATTCCATTTATCAATTTTATAAAAGTGTTTTAACAATGCTTTATTCAGCATCATTACCGCATCAGGATTAAAAAAATCGATAGACACATCGTCATAAGGATTGATAATTACGTAAGGCGCTAATTCAGGACAACTCGCAACGAGTTCTTTAAAATTATAACGTTCACGATGCTTATTGCGAGGATGTAAACCCGGTTTCTCTTTCGGATGCTCTTTCTTTTTTTGTAGTTTCTTCATTATAAATTTGTCCAGTTTTTAAACGCCACTCTCTGCGCCTCACTCGCATCTGTAATACTACTCATTTTAATTGTATCAAAATATCGCTGATCAGAAGAAACCAAATTAATCGACTTCATTTTCTTTTGGGAAAAAATGGTTAACTCAACATCATTGGATAGTTGCAACAAATCATTTAAGTTATTCTCTACTTTCCAACCATTTACCGCAGCTATTTCATCCTCCTTCGCAAGTCCAGCTAATTCAGCCAAACTCCCAGGATATATAGAGGACACTTTTGTGACACCTTGTTCTTGAATCGTTTTGAATCCAAAGCATCTTTCTTGTGCATTCTTTGCAGGTATTCTGCTTACATAGCAACCTACTTCATACAGTAATTCATTCAGAAATGCTTCTGTGTTTTTAGTTCCATAAATGTAATCATCGAAAATAATATTAACTCCCGCATCACTCATTTCAATTGCAAGATTTAAAATATCTTCCGTTTGATAGCCACGATGATGTCCTGAAAAATCATCATACAACTTTTTAAATAGTGTATCTAATGAATATTGATTTTTACTTGCGCGACGAATATACAAATCAAGCATCATCGCAATGATACTTCCTTCATCATAGATATTTGTTTTGCGATGTGGCGCACCAGGAACATATCCATCTAACCACGTATCAAAACTACTATCGGATACGGAATAACGAAAACGAGCATCGTTATCGAAATGTTTTTGCAAACGTACATTCACTTCATTAAACCAATCCTGCTTGGTAAAAAATCCGGAACGTGCTAAAAACAAATCGCCATAGTAGGTTGTAAATCCTTCATACACCCAACCTAATCGACTGTAATTCTCTTGTGAATAATCGTATTGTACAAAATCTTTCGGACGTAGTGTTTTTACATTCCAAGTATGAAATAACTCGTGCGATGCAACGCCTAGCAATTCTTTATAAAACTCCGGCTTCATTAATGAATAACCTGGACCTAGGGCGAGAACTGTTGAGGTTGTATGCTCTACTCCATGATAAAAACGATACGGCGTAATCAAAATCAAATAATGATATTCAGGAACAGGAAATGTATGCATCACCTCCAATTGCTTCTTAGTGTATGAAATGAAATCTTTTTTGATACGCTCAAAATCAGGATTTACTTGTCCTTGAAACCAAAGATGAAATTTTATTCCATCAACCTCAAATGAATCATGATGCATCGAAGCAGAGGCGATAAAAGGACTATCCACTAAATCATGATAAGTCGCTGCATGAAGCACATTCTTGCTGAGTGGTTTTAATCCGCAGGCAATTTCCCAAGCAACATCTACATCAATTGTTAATACACATTCAGTATGAAGCATGTCCGCTAAATACGGCATACAATGAACAGGATTCACATATAGAAATTCATTATCTGTAAAACAAGCACCTGCATCTAACTGATTCGCGTAATAATTAAATGTGACGGTCATTTCTTTGCAGGAAATTGTATTCACCATCCAACTATGGCTGTCTATTTTTTCAAATTGAACAGGATTACCTTTTTCATCCGTAATTTTGAAATCACGAACATTCTTAGCAAAATTTCCAAGTTCGTACCTACCAGGACGCCATTTAGGCAACTTAACCAATGTGCTATCGGAGTTTACATTCGCAGTAAAAGAAACCTGAATGTAACGGGTAGATGGATTAGAAGAAGAAATTTGATACTGCCACATAATAATTAATCTTGGCCGTAAAGGTAACTAAAGAAGGAACATTACGACGGTAAACAATCGAGTTTCATACTACTGAAATTCAGTCATATCCCCTATCTGAAATATCAAAAAGCCTTCGACTGAACTTATTTAGATTTCAATTACCTTTGCCCCATTAAAAACATACAAATATGAATTACGATTTAGTAGTTATTGGAAGTGGTCCCGGAGGATATGTTGCTGCCATTCGTGCCAGCCAATTGGGAATGAAAGTAGCCGTGGTTGAAAAAGAATCATTAGGGGGAGTTTGTTTGAACTGGGGATGTATTCCAACGAAAGCTTTATTAAAGAGCGCTCAGGTTTTTGAATATTTAAAGCATGCTGCTGATTACGGTATTACTGTTACAGAAGGTAAAGCTGATTTCAACGCAGTAGTAAAGAGAAGTCGCGGAGTAGCAGATGGCATGAGCAAAGGAATTCAGTTTTTATTCAAGAAAAATAAGATTGATGTAATCATGGGTTACGGAAAATTAAAGCCAGGAAAGAAAATTGAAGTTACTGCTGCTGATGGTAAAGTTTCTATGATTGAAGCGAATCATATTATGCTTGCAACAGGATCGCGTAGTCGTAATTTGCCTAATATGCCGCAAGATGGAAAGAAAATAATTGGCTATCGTGAGGCAATGGTGTTACCTGAAATGCCTAAGAGCATGGTGATTGTTGGATCAGGTGCGATCGGATGTGAGTTTGCGTATTTCTATAGCGCAATGGGAACGAAAGTAACCATCGTTGAGTTTATGCCGAATATAGTTCCAGTAGAAGACGAAGATATCAGCAAGCAATTAGAAAAATCATTCAAGAAGATGGGCATCAATGTTATGACTAGCTCATCGGTTGAATCGGTTGATACAGCAGGAAGTGGCTGCAAGGTTAAAGTTAAAACTGCAAAGGGCGAAGAAATGATCGAGTGTGATATCGTATTATCAGCTGCGGGTGTTGTTTCCAACCTTGAAAATATCGGATTAGAAGAAGTTGGTGTAATCACCGATAAAGGAAAAGTTTTAGTAAACGATTTTTATCAGACTAATATCCCAGGTATTTATGCCATTGGAGATATCGTTAAGGGACCAGCGTTAGCACACGTTGCTTCAGCAGAAGGAATTTGCTGCGTGGAGAAAATTGCAGGTATGCATGTTGAGCCAATTAATTATGGTAACATCCCAGGATGTACGTATTGCTCTCCTGAAATTGCATCTGTTGGTATGACAGAAAAAGCAGCAAAAGAAGCAGGTTACGAAATTAAAGTTGGAAAGTTCCCATTCTCCGCAAGTGGTAAAGCGCAAGCTGGTGGAGCATCAGAAGGATTTGTAAAAGTAATTTTTGATGCAAAGTACGGCGAGTGGTTAGGTGCTCACTTTATTGGAGCGAATGTAACGGAGATGATTGCAGAAGTTGTTGTAGCAAGAAATTTAGAAACAACAGGACATGAAATCATTAAGTCGATACACCCACACCCTACTATGTCGGAAGCCGTAATGGAAGCGGTTGCGATGGCGTATGGCGAAGTGATTCACTTATAAGAAAATAATAATTTTTAGAAAAGGCTGTCTCTATGAGATGGCCTTTTTTATTGCAGTCGCTCGAGCAAATCATTCATCTCTGCCTCCCATTCCTCAAACAATTCTGCATCGCGCCAGAAGAGATAATAATCGCAACGCTCAGATGTCAAAAGTGTTTTAATCGCATTGATAGCAAGCAATCGAAGATCTTTATTTGAAAAATCAGAAAGCTCATCCCAATCAGGATGTGCAACTTTAACTCCATCGGTATATTCACCATCAAAAAATTCAGGACCTGGAAAATGTTTTGAAATATTTCCCATTGATGCTGCAACCAATTCTGCACCTAGCACAGCTACGCAACACGTCTCGTACATCGTTAAATCTTCGAAATCGTCGATAACAATTTCACATGATGATCGAATTTCACCAATTAAATCACCACCATTTAAAATTTCTTCAAAGAGATCCATCGCATCTCTGTCTTGAAATATGGAAACACCAAAGACTGACATCTTAATTACATTTTTTCATTCGTTCAACAAAATTGGTAAGCAGTAAATCTCGCTGCTCTATAAACTCTGAAATACTTTTATAAAGCAAAGTTTTTCCTGCGCGATTCATAAAATTAAAATAGACCGCTTCATTCGATTTAGTAAACCAAACATAAGAAGCAATTGAAACGGCAGAATCAATTTCCGTTTTCGTATATCCGTAAAAGTTATATCCTTTAATCGTTAAAGTATCCACCTTTGGGAGTACACGTTTAGTGCTTTGAAGTAAGAGCTGGTAATTATCGACAATAATTGCTTTGTCCGTTTCAAAAGCTGAACTGTCCGAGACTTCAATTTTAATAAACAGTGAAGGTGATTTATCAGCTGTTATAAAATGTGATTTGTAGTTGTCGATGGTAGATACCTCTTCTAATCCACGACTCGTTTTTAAATACTTCGATTTTTTTGTCCCAACTCCATAATGATCAAAACGTAAAAAAAGAAAGTTATCATTCCCCTTAAATCCTTCAATACAACGAATCGCATTCGATTGTCCGAAGGCATTCAAACTAAAAATAATTAAAAGAAAGAAAACTACTTTTTTCATCTTAATCAATCAATTCTAACAAAGCTACATTCTCAACGTGAGCTGTATGCGGAAACATATCGACAGGTTGCAATTTAACCACTCTGTATTTTTCACTTAACATTTCTAAGTCGCGGGCTTGCGTTGCGGGATTACAACTTACGTAAACAATTTTCTTACAAGCTACTTTCAACAACTGCTTTACGACATCCGCATGCATACCAACACGAGGAGGATCAGTGATAATCACATCCGGTCGACCATTATGATCCATGAAATCATCCGTCAATAAATCCTTCATATCACCTGCGTAAAAAACAGTGTTCTCCACTTTATTGATGGATGAGTTTACATGCGCGTCATCAATAGCTTCTTTCACATATTCAATTCCAACAACCTTCTTCGACTGATGCGCAACGAAGTTGGCGATAGTTCCGGTTCCAGTATATAAATCATACACTACTTCATCACCCTTCAAATTAGCGAATTCACGAGCAACTTGATATAAAACCAATGCTTGTTTACCGTTCGTTTGAAAAAATGATTTTGGTCCGATGCGAAACGTTAAACTCTCCATTTGCTCTTCGATGTATTCCTTTCCATGATAGCAATGAATTTCCTGATCATGAATCGTATCGTTTGCTTTGTTATTGATGACATACAACAAAGAAGTTATCTGCGGAAAATTATTTTTCAGATGTTCTAATAAACCATTCAGCTTGCCTTCTTCATATTGATACACCATTACAATCACCATTAATCCTCCAATGGTAGTATTCCGAATGATTAATCCTCTCATCATTCCTTCTCGCTTACGAATATTCATAAACGGCATTTCGTTTTCAACGCAATATTTACGAACGCTTAAACGAATATCATTTGACGGATCAGCTTGCAAATAGCACTGACTAATATCTAATACTTTATCAAACTTACCAGGAATATGAAAACCTAATCCTGGTTCAAATGCAGGCTCATCTACATTCATCTCTTCGTGCGTAAGCCATTTTCTATCAGCAAAACTATAATCGAGTTTATTGCGATAAAAAACCTGCTCTGCACTACCAATGATTGGAAGAATATTCGGATTTTCTAATTTACCTATGCGCGTCATAGCATCTTCCACTTGCTTTTGCTTAAACTGCAATTGCATTTTGTAGGAGAAGTGCTGCCACTTACAACCACCGCAAGTACCAAAATGATGACAAACAGGAGTTGTTCTTTCTTTAGAAGGTTGAATGATTGAATCGACACTCCCTTCAAAAAAAGACTTATGCTTTTTACGAATTTTTACATTGACAATATCACCTGGCACGGCCTTATCAATAAAGATGACAACGCCATCATTTTTACAAACTGCTTTTCCTTCATCGGCAATATCAATCACCTCTAAATTTTCAATTATATCTCCTGGCTTCATGGTATTTTTTTACGGAGATAAAAATAGGTAACTTTGAGCTGCCTTGATACCAAATAAATGAAAAAACTTTCGCTGTTTTTACTTTTGATTTTAGCGAGCACTTTTGCTTTTTCATTGCATATTGCAGGTGGCGACTTAACAACGAAGTGCTTAGGCAATAATAATTTCGAAGTTCAGTTAGTCCTTTACCGCGATTGTTCTAATCCACAGGCTGCTCCGTTTGATCAGGATATCACTATAGGAATCTTTAGTGCTGACGACAATACATTATACGATACGATTCATCTAGATTTAGGAAGTATTCAACCTTTATCGTATTCAGGTCCGGGTTGTGTAGCGCCTCCTTCGGTGTGTATGCAAAAAGGAACCTATACACGAACTGTTCAATTACCGAATAGATCATTAGGCTATTATTTAGTTTGGGAACGTTGTTGCAGAAATACAACAGTAGTTAATATTCAAAATCCAAGTCAGGCAGGTTTAGCATTTTATTGCTCTATACCAGACCCCGCTTTGCAGAATTCTAGTCCGGAATTTACAGTGCCGCCACTACCCTACGTATGCGCACAGTCGTATTTTAAACTACCATTCACTGCAGTAGATATTGATGGCGATTCATTAATTTACACATTTAGCTCTCCTCTTGAAGGCGGACATACCTCACAAGGATCACCGAACCCATTTAGTCCTTCAGGAGGCAATCAGATTCCGCAGCCTGTACCATTCACCTCTTGTGCCTGGCTACCACCATACTCTTTAAACGCTATTTGCGGAACTACGATGCCGTTAGTTATTAATCGACAGACCGGTTTAGCAGAAGGTCAGACAGATGGAACAGGACTTTATGCAATGGCGGTGAGTGTAAAAGAATATCGCAATGGAATTCAGATTGGAGAGATAAGACGAGAAATAGAAATTACAGCTATCCCTTGCATTGGAAATACCACCCCTAACTTATCAGCCAATGTGGTCAATAAAAACTATGAGTTATATGCTGGTGATAACTTGTGTTTTAATGTTACTGCTAATGACCCTGATGGAGATTCATTGTTTTTAAACTATTCAGGAGAAATATTTGCCAATACACCGAACACAAGTATTCAAGCACCATTTGCTATTACTAACAATGTCATCGGGGAATCATCGGTCAGCACTACATTTTGCTGGAACACAGCCTGCGACCAAGGACGCGATTCGGCCTATGTTATTACCTATGAATTGTCTGACAATGGCTGTCCGTTGCCATTAACTTCTATTGGCAAATTTTCGATTCTTGTCAAACCTACTCCAATAATTGCTAAACAAAATATTTTATGTCTGCAAGCGACCGACAATAACACAATCGCAATAACTATCGCAAACGATAATGCCATCATCAATCGATTATTCGATTATTTTACTATTTATCGAAGCACTAACGGTGGTCCGTTTACGCAAATCATAAATTTACCAAAAACAACTACACTTTACGACTCATCTGCAATTGACAATCTAACAAATAAATATTGCTATTACATCACAGGAACCAATCGTTGTGGCATTGAAGGTCCTGCCTCAGACACCTTGTGTAGTGGAGACAGCAGCTTCGTAAAAATCCCTGAACTCATTAGTGTTTCTGTTCCTGAACATAATAAAATTACAATCAGTTGGAAAAGTGATCCTGACTTTTATTCTGCTACCTTACATATTCAGCGGAAATTAAGTTGTGATACCTGCAGTTGGGAAGAAATTGTACAATTAAATAGCTATGCTTCGGATGTATATACAAATGAAAAAGTGTATACCAATGAAACTTCTTATTGCTATAAAATTTTCGTTTCAGATGAATGTGGTAACTTATTCCCTCCGTGCAAAGAACAATGCAGTATATTATTAGAGGGTGAGCAGTTTCCTTACGAACATCATTTGAATTGGAATGAATACATTAATTGGGAGAAGCAAGTGGCGAGTTATTATATTGAACGTTCAGAAAAAACATTAGGACTGCCTTATTCTGATCTGTTTTATAATAATGCCGTTACATTTGATTTTTTAGATGATGAATTACCTCTCGAAAATGGGGCGTTTCATTACCGTATTCGTGCAGAAGAAAACCAAGGAGGGAATAATGGAACCAGTTACTCAAACGAGATTGAATTAATTCAAAATCCACTTTTGTTTTTACCGAATGCCTTTTCACCGAACGAAGATGACTTGAATGAAGTTTGGAAAGCAGAAGGTGCATTTATCAAAGAATACAGACTACTCTTACTAAATCGTTGGTCTCAATTAATTTTTGAAAGCAATTCGCTTGAAGATACCTGGGACGGGAAATATAAAGGAGTAGATGTTCCCGAAGGAGTTTATTTTTATCGCTTGCGTTATTCGGGTTACGACTTAAGGACAGTTTACGAGAAATTAGGAACAATCACTGTCATTAGATAATTGAGTGTTTACTTTCGCCGGATAAAACCATATCTTTGCAATAATTAGAAAAATATGAATTCGAATATTACATCGAGCCTAAGTGAAGAAATTATTCATTTAGAAGATAAATACGGAGCGCACAACTACCATCCTATTCCTGTTGTTTTAACTAAGGGCGAAGGTGTTTATGTATGGGATGTTGATGGTAATCGTTACTACGATTTTCTTTCTGCCTACTCTGCCGTAAACCAAGGACATTGTCATCCGAAGATTGTTGCAGCGATGATGGAGCAAGCTTCCAAACTAACACTCACCTCTCGTGCATTTCACAATGATATTTTAGGGAAGTATGAAAAGTTCATGGCCGAGTTATTTGGTTATGACAAATTACTTCCAATGAATACTGGTGTTGAAGGAGGCGAAACAGCAATTAAATTGGCTCGTCGCTGGGGATACGAAGTAAAAGGCATTGAGAAGAATAAAGCGAAAGTCATTTTTGCAGAAGGAAACTTTTGGGGTAGAACATTAGCTGCTGTTTCATCATCTAATGACCCTTCGAGTTATAATGGATATGGTCCATTTATGCCAGGGTTTGAATTAATTCCTTACAATGATTTAGTTGCTTTAGAAAAAGCAATCAGCGACCCAAATGTTGCGGCATTTATGGTAGAGCCAATTCAAGGAGAAGCTGGTGTTGTTGTTCCACACGAAGGATATTTAAAAGGAGTTTCTGAACTATGCAAAAAGTACAATGTGCTTTTTATTGCAGATGAAGTTCAGACCGGAATAGCAAGAACAGGAAAAATGTTAGCGTGCGATCACGAAGGTGTGAAGCCAGATATTTTAGTTTTAGGCAAAGCATTATCAGGAGGAACAATGCCTGTTTCTGCTGTACTGGCAAGTAATGAAATTATGCTAACCATTAAGCCAGGCGAACACGGAAGTACTTATGGCGGAAATCCGTTGGCATGTGCAGTTGCAATTGCAGCTATGCAAGTGGTTATAGACGAAAAGCTTTCTGAGAATGCGGAGCGATTAGGAGAAGTATTGAGAGCGGGATTAAGCGAAATAAATTCAGATCGTGTTACTGCTGTTAGAGGAAAAGGATTATTAAATGCAATTGTGATTAAAGAAAAAGACGGCATTGATGCGTGGCAAGTTTGTATAAAATTAAAAGAACGCGGACTACTAGCTAAGCCAACACATGGAGATATTATTCGCTTTGCGCCACCACTGGTGATTAATGAAGAGCAACTGAAAGATTGTATTCAGATAATTAAAGAAACAATTGAAAGTTTATAAAAAAACGCCCTGTAGCGAATGCTACAGGGCGTTTAAGTTTACAATAACTATTTTTCAGAATTAAGCAATCTCATTTGGATTAGGCTTTTTCATGATGAACGCCATGATTACAGAAACAAATGAGGATATAAAAAGAGATCCAACTATTCCCATTATTAAAAACACTTCAGGGGTTGTCCACTTTTCAGCCATTGACATAGCTTGTTCTATCATTTCTTCAGAGTTTCCTTTTCGTTGCATTTCGGTCTCTGCTTGTTTCAAGATAAAATCAACATAACCAGCATCAATAAATTTAACCTGCACATAGAAGAAAATTGATGAAACAACTCCTCCTAATGTCCCAATTAACAAACCACCTTTAAAAATTCTAGAAAAGGTAATATATCCTTCATTCTCTGACTTAACTTCTTTCACAAATTGAATTATAAAATAACCTAGAACTAACAAGCTAACATAATTCAATGAATTTGCAGAGGCAGAGCGATTCAATTCTGTAACATACATTACTAACATCCACAGTATTGAAAACCCACCGTAATAAAGACCGTATCTAACTTCTCTTTTCATAAGTTTGTGTGTTTTGATTTAGGATGTAAAAATAGAAAAATGTTTGTAAGAGCGATTGAAGATGTAAGCAGGTTCACTAAACCCATCCATAGTATCATGCGATTGTACCCAAACAATCACGTCATGCCAGGATCGGCTACATTGTTTTTTGTGAATGATAATGGTGTTGCAATTACCTGCCGACATGTAGCAGAACATATTCTTCAGGCAGAGCAAATTAATCAGCAATATTTACTTTTTTCACAAAAACGATTTCGTTTAAAGAACGATGAAAATTATAATAACAATCTTAATGATATAGAAGCTGAATTCAATTTCAGAGACAACTCTATTGTGCAGATGAAGCAAAGCTTTTTAGGTTGCTTTGATAAGATATCGTCGCTAGATTGCCATATGCACCCTACACAAGATTTAGCCATTTTAGTTTTTAAAGGATTTACCAAGATTTTGTATCAAGGACATGCTCGTTTCAAATCAGATGACAATGACATTCGTCAAGGTAAACAACTTTGTCGCTTAGGATTTCCATTCCCAGAGTTCAATAATTTCAAATACAATTACAAAACAGACGAAATTGAATGGACTAAAGAAGGAATTGCATGGTCGCCAAGCTTTCCAATAGATGGTATTGTTACGCGAATGCTGGCCCCTTATGGAAAAATAGTTGGTATCGAAATGAGTTCTCCTGGGTTAAGAGGACAAAGCGGAGGACCTTTATTTGATCACGAAGGAGTGATTTATGGAATGCAGAGCTCTACTAAGCATTTGCACTTAGGTTTTGATTTAGTTGATTATGAAATTCCATTCGGTAGCGAGGTTAAGAAAGTCAGTAACTCACCCTTTTTACATGTGGGCCAATGTGTGCATACATCTGTTATCAAAGAGTTTTTGCGACTGCACCAAGTTGAATTCTTCGAAGATTAAATTCAAAACAACCTAAACTCCATTTTTAGAGATAAAATAAGGGCTGATTATTCCGTTTTTTAAATTATTTTTGCAGACTTAAAATTTGAATCATGGGATTAAAATGTGGGATAGTTGGATTACCCAACGTTGGAAAATCGACTTTATTTAATTGCTTATCGAATGCAAAGGCTGTTGCAGCCAATTTTCCATTCTGTACGATAGAGCCAAACATTGGTGTAATTACAGTACCAGACGATAGACTTAACGAGTTAGAGCGATTAGTAAAACCTCAGCGTGTAGTACCTACAACAGTGGAGATTGTCGATATCGCAGGTCTTGTACGAGGCGCAAGTAAAGGCGAAGGATTAGGAAATCAGTTTTTAGGAAACATTCGTGAATGTGATGCTATCTTGCATGTATTACGTTGCTTCGATGATCCAAATGTAGTGCACGTTGATGGACAGGTTAATCCTGTAAGAGATAAAGAAACCATCGATATCGAATTACAATTAAAAGATTTAGAAACGATAGAGAAAAGAATGCAGCGTATTGAAAAGGCTGCAAAAGTTGGTACTGATAAAGATGCAAAAAAAACTTTTGAAATTTATCTAACATTAAAAGCGCATTTAGAAAAAGGATTATCGGCGCGTTCTGCTCCTTTAACTGAAGAAGAATGGAAAATAGTTGATGATTTAATGTTGTTAACTACAAAACCGGTGCTTTACGTTTGTAATGTTGATGAAAGTTCTGTGGTTAACGGAAATCAACATGTGGATGCCGTTCGTAAAGCCATAGAAGGAGAGAATGCGGATATATTAATTATTGCTGCTGCTATAGAAGCTGATATATCACAATTAGAAAGCTTCGAAGATAGAAAAGCATTTTTGGATGATTTAGGCTTAACAGAATCAGGTGTTGCGAAGTTGATTAAGACGGCTTATCAATTATTAAAACTTCAAACCTATTTTACTGCAGGTGAAAAAGAAGTTCGTGCATGGACCATTCACGAAGGAATGACAGCACCACAGGCGGCAAGTGTTATTCATACAGATTTCGAAAAAGGATTTATCCGCGCAGAGGTAATTCACTACGATGACTTTATTAAGTATGGCTCTGAATCAGGCTGTCGCGATGCAGGTAAATTAGCTGTAGAAGGAAAAGAATACATTGTGCAGGATGGCGACTTAATGCATTTCAGATTTAACGTATAAACAATTATATTTAACCTTATAAATTCAGTTCACTATGGGACGCGCATTTGAAAAAAGGAAACATAAAATATTTGCAAACAATGCAAAAAATGCAAGAGCATTTACTCGTATCGGCAAAGAGATTGCTATTGCTGTAAAACTAGGAGGATCAAGTCCTGACGGAAACCCAAGATTAAGAATGGTGATGCAAAATGCGAAAGCGTTGAACATGCCGAAAGATCGCGTGGAGGCAGCTATTCATCGTGCAGCAGCAAAAGATGCAAAAGCAATGGACGAAGTAATCTTTGAAGGATATGCACCACATGGTGTTGCTGTATTAGTTGAAACGGCTACTGATAATAATACACGAACTGTTGCGAATATTCGTATGTACTTCAACCGTGCAGAAGGTTCATTAGGCAAAACAGGATCACTAGATTTTATTTTTAACCGAAAAGGGATTTTTACGATTGAAAAAGGTACGCGTACATTAGAAGATTTAGAATTAGAATTAATTGACTTTGGTGCTGAAGAATTTGAATCGGATGAAAATGAAGTAGCAGTTTACACTTCCTTCTCTGATTTTGGTCCGATGCAAAAAGCATTAGAAGAAAAAGGAATTGCAATCATCAGTGCAGAGTTAGATCGTATACCTGCAACTTATGCAGATGTAAATGAAGCGCAGCGTGCCGAAGTAATGAAGATGATTGAAAAGATTGAAGAAGATGAAGACGTGCAGAATGTATTTCACAATATGCGAGAAGAAGAATAATTGAAGAACAATATAAACTAAAAAAGCCCAGAGTTCACCTCCGGGCTTTTCTGTTTTATATCAAATTTGATTATAAGAAATTCAGTCTAGACATAAATACATCTTTGTAAGACTTTCCAATAGGAATTGTTTTATCGCCAATTAATACAGAGTTTTCATCTAACACCGTAATTTTTTCCAGCGGAATAATATACGAACGATGCACACGTAAAAACTTAGAAGAAGGTAATTTCAACTCAACATCTTTCATTGTTGAATGAATAATAAATTGATCCGTGTTGGTTTGAATAATTACATAATTATCCATTGCCTGAATCCATTGTACATTATCTAAATAAACTTTAACGAGCATCGAACCTTTCTTCACAAAGAATGAATTTTGCACGACCTGATTATCCATCACCGTAGAAGGATTCGCCTGATTTGTTGCAGGCGCGATTGACTCACTTGCATCAGTAATAACAACTGCTACACCTAAAAAATTATCTTTTTCATCGCGCACAGCGGACGCAGTGAAGTTGCAAGGAATATTACTATTATCTTTTTTAATAATCACATAAGCATTCGATAATGAAAGAATGTTATCTCTTACAACAGTACTTTTTAAATCATCTTTAGTAATAGCAACACCTCCCTCCTTTTCAATTCCAATTAACGAATAAATATCTAGTCCTACCGAATCCATTCCACTTAATCCACCACAAATAGCAAGTGCTTTTTCATTGATATAATTTAAGCGCAGGTCTTGATCTGTTACAAAAACAGCATTTTCAATTTTCCCT
>JBJOND010000052.1:0-20090 GCA_046052065.1 Bacteroidota bacterium
AACCAAAATACGTCTATCATTTGGTTCAGCCTGGAGATACTTTGTGGAATATTGCTAAGAGATACAATGGTGTAACGATCGAAATGATTAAGAATATCAATAATTTAAGGTCATCGCAGTTGAAGGTTGGTACCAAATTAAAAGTTTTAGTGAGTGGTTAATTAACAAAACACTTTTTATTTAAGAGTAAAAGGTGTAAATTTGCCCCGCGAAAGTTGATTGACCGATGGTGTAATGGCAACACTGCAGATTTTGATTCTGCCTTTCAAGGTTCGAATCCTTGTCGGTCAACAGTACTAAAAGAAAGCCCCGAATTCGGGGCTTTCTTATTTTAGGGAAATGTCTACTTAGATTAAAAATCCTTCAATACGTTTCTTTAAATCCTGTGCTAATTCAAAGCCAGGCATTCTCCAACCCATCGTAGAATCCTTATAAATCATTAAGGTTGGAACACTCATGATAGCAAAGTGCTTTTGCAAAGCAGGATTTTTATCGATGTCGATTTTACAAATCACTACTGTTGATGGCAGGTCTTTATCTAATTCCATTAAAATTTCATCCAGCATTTTACAGGGCTCGCACCAGTCGGCATAAAAGTCGAACAAAATAATTTTGTGCGTTGTTGTAAATTCTTCAAAAGAAGATACGGCTTCAAAATCTTTTTTAATAATCATTGCTCGTCAACTAATTTAACTGTGGAGGATGATTTTAATAGCATCCAGGATAACATTATAAAGATGGATAGAGCTGTCACCTTAATTAACAGCGCCATGACCATTCCTGCATTTAATGTCATTAAAAGATAACTACTCACTTGCCATATTATCACGCTGAACAAAACAATGGAAGTGCATATTTTAATGCTATAAGGAATAGCATAGTGTTTTTGTCCGTAGATATACGAAATAACCATGATGGCTCCATAGCAAACAAACGTTGCCCATGCAGCACCTATATAACCCATCTTCGGAATCAGTAAAAAGTTTAAAACGATTGTAATGATAGCACCTACAATTGAAAACCAAGCGCCGTATTTTGTTTTTCCAGAGAGCTTATACCACATACTTAAATTCAAATAAACTCCTAAAAACAAATTCGCGAATAATAAAATAGGAACAACCTGTAATCCTTCGTGAAATTTTTCTCCGATAAAATACTTGGCAATATTCATAAACAGCATCACACCTAAAAAAATTAAACTACATACAAATACAAAGTAATTCATGATAGTAGCATACAGCTCTTTGTTGTTTTTCTTTGATTGTTGTGAAAAGAAGAAAGGCTCAGCAGCATAACGGTACGTCTGTACGAAAAGCGTCATGATTATACTTAACTTGTAACAAGCACTATAAACACCCAATTGATGTAGTGCTGTCGATTTATCTGTTACCAAGTATTTTAAAATAGCCCTATCAAGTGTTTCGTTAATCATTCCAGCAAAGCCCGCAATCAATAACGGAAATGCATATACGAGCATTTCTTTTATGAGGGCTTTGTCAATGCTAAATTTTATTTGTCGGAAATCACTCGTAAAAAATAATAAGGTAATAAAACTGGAAATCAAATTAGCAATAAATACATAGCCAACACCAATAGCAGGATTGTATAATACACTCAATGAATTATTATTTGTGATTTGTGGTAGTAAAGCGAGGAAAAATAAATTCAATCCGATATTCGAACTGATGTTTACGATTTTAATAAGTGCAAATCGCTTAGCTCTATTTTCTTGACGAAGCTTTGCAAATGGTAACGCTGTAATAGCATCAAACGCAAGAATCAATGCAAACCAAACAATGTATTCGGAATGTGCTTCATACCCCAAAGTTGTTGCAATAGATTGCGAAAATAAAATCAGAATACTTGATAAAATTACAGATGTAAACGTAAGCGTACTTAAGCTGTTTGAATAGACATTTAAATTATTTTCTTTCTTCGATGAAAAATGAAAATAAGCAGTTTCCATTCCGTAGGTATAAAGAACAATCAGGAAGGTAATATAAGCGTAAAACTCGGATACTACTCCGTAAGCTGATGGATCAAATATGCGCGTGTATAACGGAACGAGCAGATAATTGAGCAAACGCCCAATGATACTACTTAAACCATAAATAGCAGTTTGACCTGCCAGTTTTTTTATCTGACTCACGTTTATAATTTAAAAATCATAATAGCGATTAAACAAACGTGTTTTAATACCAGCTTGAATAATCAATTCTGAAATAGTTTGTTTGTCGCTCTTATCGTTTCGATTAGTTGCTTCAATAAATCCTGATAAGCGTGTTATCGGATTAAATTCATAGTATATGCCCATCGTTAGGATGCTGATGGTATGCTTCTCTCCTTGTCCGATTTCATTGCCATATTCGTTAGCACGTGTAACATAAGGAAGAAAAACATTTTGTCCGAAGTTGTAGCCGCCGCTATCTAATCCTGCTACGTAGTAATTCAATTTGCCTTCAAAATTCCAGCGCTTGTAGCGATAGTTACCAATTCCAACGACCTCATAAAAGTTAGCTCCCATAGGATGCGCTAATGATTGTCCGTAATGTCCGTAGTTACCTAATGCATCACGATGCTGATAAGTAAATGGTCGCACAGCATTGTATTCAAGTTGTCCGTAAAGATTTTTTACACCAAATAAATCAAACGACTTAACTCCTAACTGCCATCCTTGTTTATTTCCCCACCAGCCTTTACCAGCTCTCACTTCTTTGATTAAAAATTCGTCGAGGAGTAATTGTGCGTACGCAGTTGTTTTATTCGTGATTTTATATTTCACATTAAAGCCCATTAATACATTATCTGGTGAACCGATTGAAAACTCAACGGGTCTGAAAAAGATAAATGGATTCATATAGCCAATATCAAATCCACGACTACCAGTTGAATCGCTATGCCAAACTACACTTTCGAAAACGCCAATCGACGCACGCTTACCAATATTTAAATCGAGGTAATGCATCGATGCATATTTGCGTAAGAAAGGTTCATTATCCTGTAAATCTTTTCTTGTGATATCCTGCATTTCTGCGAAGATGTTTACGTATCTAATTTTCCATATGTCTGTAATAATTTTTACATGCGGATAATTAAATGCATTATCAGATAATAAAAGAGAACGGTAGCCATCGCCAATAAAATTTTTGTCGTTCCCAAATTGAAAAGTAAAATGTTTGTTGAGTTCATAGGTTAAACTTCCTGTTGCCCATGCATAATCGTAGGGTCCTGTTCCTTTTACTCTTCCTGTTCCGGGTACAACACGTGTTAACTTAATTGTTGAATCGATGTAGTACGGAAAGGTACTTTGATTTTCATAAAACGTTGCATTGAAGGAGAATCGTTTCCCAACACTACCACCAATACCTGCACCTCGTGTATTATTTTTAAAATTATTATCAATATAACTATCACTACCTCCTGATAAGTCCATTAACGCATCAAAATATAAATGGTAATCATCCTCACGAACTTCAAGTAAATGCTCTTTAAAAATTTTTCTTCCAACCAATGTTTTATAAAATGGCTTGTTGGGCATTACATGATTTTGCAATGAATCATAAAACGGAATTGTTTTTAAATCTTTTAGCAAGTATGGTTTGAAGGAAGTATGTGCTTCGCTGGAAGTAGAATATAATCCTTTTTCATAGGTAAGCTGATCAACATTGCTTAGCGGTGCAAATCCAATTTGTGCATAGTTGTTAGATGAAAATAATATGCATGCTATTAGCAGCAGTTGAATTTTATATTTCATAGTTAGCGATAGATTTTACCTTGGTAATAAATGGCTGTAATATTTTCAGGACTATTAAAGGATAGTATTGAATTATTTAAATCATAGGAAGTAAAAAGTTCTGTTGTTGCAATAACAGATTTTCCATTCGAAAATAAATGCAGTCGTTGATTCTGATCAACCCAAGCAATATGGTTCTGACTAATTTTATAGCTAATGGGCTCAAAGTTGTCTAGCTCATAACGTACACCATTAACAAGCGCTTGAAATGTATTGTTCATATAAAAAACTACACACTGGTCTCTCACCTCATAAAATTCAGGAGCATACGATTCAAGCTTTAAGAGTTTGCCATTAGCATAAACTTTAAAGTAATTTTCATCGCTGATATAAGCAGCAATATTATCACCTACTTTATAGGATTGCACTTTTATTTCTTCAAGTGTAACAATCTTCCCTAAGTAATATACTTTAAAAGAAAAGTTAGCGCCGTCTGTATAAGCAACTATATTTTTCCCACAAGCAAAATCGGTAGTTCCGTTATTATCAATTTCAAATAAGTCGCCTGAATCATAAATTTTTAAATACCCATTTCTATTGGTAAAAGCAATAGTGTTTTTACCCGCCGCATAGTTTCCTAGTTTACCTACAAGTGTAGTTTCTAGTTCTTGTACATTACCATCGCGATAAACTTTAAGTACATCAGCAATTGTTTCTCGAAAAACAATTAATCCTTCAGCTATTTTATAGTCTCTGATAAAATAACTGAGTCTCGTTAAATTACCTTTTTCAAATACGGCGAGTACATTATCTCTTTTGTAAATCAGAAATGAATAATTGACATCAAAAGCTGTATTGGTAACATCACCTAAATCAGTCAACTGCCCATTGTAGTAAACAATTAGGTTGTTAGCCGAGTTTACAAATCCAACATAAGGTCCTGCTGAACGAAATTCTTTTACAGGTCTTGTATCCAACGTACGCGGACCTCCGTTTTCGAAAACAAATAAATAACCTCTGATGTCTCGATAAGCAACAACAGGTTCTTGAGCATTAGCACTGAAAAATAAAAGAATAAAAAAACCACCTAAAAGCAATCGACGAGTCGATAATATTCTTTTAAGTGGTGCTAACATAGATGATGAATGTATTAGTTCTTTTCGAG
Source organism: Bacteroidota bacterium (assembly GCA_046052065.1). GTDB lineage: Bacteria > Bacteroidota > Bacteroidia > AKYH767-A > OLB10 > CAINEC01. The sequence goes on from JBJOND010000052.1 coordinate 4,899, forward strand.
CACTTCAAAAATCTCGTCGAGTTTAGGAGTAATTACAACTTCTATACGGCGATTTTTTTTACGGCCTTCCACCGTGTTGGTATTATCTAACGGATTAAATTCTCCCTTTCCTGCTGCAGATAAGCGATCAGGACTAATTTTTGAATTTGCAGTAATAATCTTCACAACGGATGTTGCTCTCATCACACTTAAATCCCAATTGTCTTTAATTTCTCCTGTACCTTTCATTGGAACATTATCTGTGTGACCTTCAATTAAAATATCATTAGAGATATCAGATTCTAACACTTTTGCTAGTGCTTTTAATGCATCAACGCCTTTCACATCTACTACAGTACTTCCAGTTGCAAATAAAAGTCGTTCTTCTAGCATCACATATACCTTTCCATTACGAAGTTCAACAGTTAACCCTTTATCTGTAAATCCAATGAGTGCATTAGAAACCGAATTTTTTAATGCTTGCGCCGATGAATCTTTAGAGGCAATTAGTTTTTCTAATTCTTCTACACGACTGTTTTTAACATCTAATTCTTTGCTTAAAATTTCTAAGTCAAGTGCTTTTTGCTTCAGTTCTTTTTCTTTTTTCGCAATTTCATCTTCACGCTTTTGCAAATCTTCTTTTGTTTTTTGCAAATCACGAATCAACCTTTTATTGGCTTCCGTATTAGTAGTTGCTAATGAACCTTCTTTTAAAAGCTGATCATATTTTGAACTTACCTCTTCCTTATCTTTTTCTAACTGTGCAATTTTATTTTCTAATGCTGCACGCTCTCTCTCAAATTTGGCTACAATACCGGAATGAGCATCGTTTTGATACGAAAGCTCGTTGTTACGAGTTGTTAAGTTTAAGTTCGCAGCTTTCAGCGAATCATTTTCTAAAGTTGTCTTGTTTTTTTGTGCTTTTAACTCGTTATGTAATCGAGATGGAACACATGAAACGGTTGTAATTGCGATAATTAAGAGGAAAGGGATTAATTTTTTCATTGTTGTGAGTTAGAAGTACTAAAGTACGGAGCATGAAGGTGCAATTCCATCATCTAAAATGGAATATTCAACACTGTAATGTTAAAACAATTGACTTGTAAAAGGATGTAAATTATGCACTCCCAAGAATGGAATTTGCAAATTTATAGTATTAAAAAAGTTAATACAAAGAGATATAAGTAAGTAGGCTATTAGAGTTTTATCTCTAGCAATACAGGGCAATGATCGGAGTGAACAGCCTCGCTATGGATGTGCGAACGCACCAAGTGATTTTTTAAATTTTCAGTAGCCAACAAATAATCAATACGCCAGCCTAAATTTTTTGCTCGTGCACCGGCTCTGAAGGTCCACCATGTATACTGATGAGGCTCTTGATTAAAATGACGAAACGAGTCGATAAATCCAGAATTGATAAATCCTTCCATCCATTCACGTTCTTCAGGTAAAAATCCTGATGATTTTGCATTGCTAACTGGGTTATGAATATCAATAGGCTTGTGGCATATGTTAGCATCACCACCAATGATAAGTTTAGGTCGTTGTTGCTTTAATTCTGCGATGTAAGTGTCAAACCATGCAAGCCAATTCATTTTGAAATCTTGTCGCTCATCGCCACTTGACCCCGAAGGAATATAAACGCTCATGATGGACAAATCGCCAAAGTCAGCTCTTATAATTCTACCTTCCTCATCAATAGCTGCATTGCCAGAACCATATTCTACATGATCAGGTTTTATTTTTGAAAACAAAGCTACCCCGCTATATCCCTTTTTAACAGCCGAATGCCAGAAATGATGATAACCCATTTCTTCGAGCTCTTTCATGTCCACCTGTTCTTTCAAAGCTTTTGTCTCTTGAAGCAATATTACATCAGGATTTTCAGTTTGTATCCAGGATGCTAAGCCTTTAGTAAAAGCGGCACGTATGCCATTGACGTTATAGGTTATTATTTTCACAGTAAAATAGTTTTCTCAAAAATAATAAAATCACTAAGAAAAATACGTTGATTTGTCAACGGATGTATATTAAAAACAAATAAAACCAAATAACAATTGCGCGTGTTGTTTAGTTAATTTTATATCGTGAAAAGCAAAAGCCCTTTCTTATTCATTGTTTTGATGGTATGTAGTTTTGTGGGCTATGCGCAACAGTCTGCCTCTATTCGATCAAAAGTAATTCGTACCAATACCGATACAATTGTAATTGATTCGTTAAGCATTGTTCCGGGCAGTTTGATTTTTTTAGGAGATAAAAAATATGAAGCTACGATTGATTATACGCGAGCTTTAATAATCTGGCAAAATAGCACTCGTGACAAAAAAGATTCGATTGAGATAGTTTACAAAGTTTATCCAATAAATTTTGATAAAGCCTTTTACAAGCGAAAGCGAAATGAAATCAACTCATATGATTCAAAAAATACAACTACTTTTTACAAAGAAACACCAACGACTAATAAAGAAAGCATTTTTGGTTTAGGAGGATTTAATAAGGCTGGAAGTATTTCCAGAGGATTATCCATTGGTAATAATCAGGATCCTATTGTTAACAGTAGTTTGAATTTACAACTATCAGGTAAACTAGCAAATGGGATTGAAGTCGTGGCTGCAATTACGGATGATAATATTCCTATTCAAGCCGACGGTAATACACAACAGCTACAGGAGTTTGATCGTGTATTTATTCAACTGAGTAATGATAAGAACAAAGTGATTGTGGGCGATTTTGATGCACGAAATCCCGAAGGTTATTTTTTGAAGTATGTCAAAAAAGGCCAAGGAATAAGTTATCAGTTTCGAGATTCATTAATTACTGTAAATAATAAAAAATATGGACTGGAAGTAGGAGTGGCTGCCGCAATATCAAGAGGTAAATTTGCACGACAACTATTTCCTGGAATAGAATCTAATCAAGGTCCCTATCGTTTACGGGGTGCCGAAAATGAATTCTTTATTATTGTTTTATCTGGGACAGAAAAAGTTTTTTTAGATGGGCAGCTATTGGAACGAGGCCAAGATCGTGATTATATCATTGATTACAACACCGCTGAAATTAAATTTACACCTCGTAGAATAATCAGTAAAGATTCCCGAATTATTGTGGAGTTTCAATACAGCGACAAGAACTATGCACGTTCAATGCTTACTGGAAATGTGAATTGTAGAAGTGCAAAACTGAATACTCGTTTTAATATTTATTCAGAACAGGATAGTAAAAATCAGCCTGTGTTACAGGATTTATCGGAAGAGCAAAAATTAATTTTAGCCAATGCAGGTGATAATCTAAATGATGCTTTGTATTTGAATGCGGATAGTGTTGCTTATAACATTAACGAGTCGCTATACGCTAAACGAGATACGAATGTTAACGGTACTATTTATTCTGTTTTTGTTTACTCAACATCGGTTGATAGCGCATTTTACAGATTAGGATTTACCAATGTGGGAATTAAAAAGGGGAATTATGTTGCGCTTGATAATATTGCTAACGGAAGAGTTTATCAGTGGGTGGCGCCATTAAATGGAGAGCTGCAAGGCGACTATGAACCCTATTCACTTTTGATTAGTCCGAAAAAAAGACAAATGGCTGTAGCAGGAATTGATTATGCTTTTTCGAATAAAACAAAAGTAAGTTTTGAGTCAGCTGTTACAAAAAACGACATTAATTTATTTTCAAAAAACGATAAGTCTAACGATGATGGCTATGCGTTCCGATTTCAATTAGATGATAAACGAAATATAGGAAGCGATACACTCAGCGGATGGTCGTTAGTAACACAGATACAATCCGAATTTACAGACATCAATTTTTCTCCAATAGAAATTTATAGGGCTGCTGAATTTACGCGCGACTGGAATACGAATACAATCTTAAGTGCATCTAATGAATTGCTATTGTTTTCTAATGTGAGTCTGTTGCACAAGACAGATTTCAAATCGACCTACAGTTTCAAATACTACCATCGAAATGAACAATATGAAGGATTAATGCATCTATTGAATATTGGCTTGATTAAAAATGGATGGAATATAAAAGCTGATGCATCGCAGTTAAATACAATAGGGAAATCATTTAACAGTAATTATTTCAAAACGCGCGATATTATTCAGAAAAAAATTAAATCATGGACACCAGGATTATCCTATGAGCAAGAAAAAAATCAATTACAAAGTGTTTCAAGTGATAGTTTATTGATAGGATCTTTTTCATGGCGAACAGGAGAAGTTTTTTTAATTCATGGCGATACTACTAAGTCGCCCATTAAAGCAAGCGTAAGTCGTAGGTATGAAGATGGACTAGTAAATGGAGGTTTCAAATCGGCTACGATTGCTGATGTTGCTGCTCTTACATTTTCCAATATAAAAAATAATCACCGGATAAGCTCTACCTTAAATTATCGAAAATTAGTTATTCTTGATACATTGGTCACCACTATCAAAGGGGATGAATCGTTTTCAGGAAGAGTGGATTATAGTACTACCGCATGGAAGAAGGCAATTCAGTTAAATGCCTATTACGAAGGTGGAACAGGTTCAGAGCCTCGACGTATTTACTCCTACATTCGAGTGGCAGATGGATCAGGTGTTTATGCCTGGAACGATTATAACAGTGATGGCATACCGCAATTGAATGAATTTGAAGTAGCAGAGTTTAAAGATCAAGCAAACTACATTCGCATATTCTCTACTACAAATGAATACACCAAGGTTGTTTTTAATCAATTGAATTTTTCAATAAATATCAATCCTGCTAACGCATTAAAAGGAAAAACATTAATTAATCGGTTGGTATTACTTTCTTCATTCAAGATTGATAACAGAATTAATGCGGATATTTTTAAAGTAGACTATCTCATTCCTGTTTTAACAAATTATTCAATTGATCAGTTAATTGCCAATCAAACATCGGGTAAGCATACTTTATTCTACAATCGGCTAAATCCCAAAGGAGGAATGGAATTTAGTTATCTGCATACAGGAAGTAAACAGTTTTTGAGTAGTGGAATTGAAAGCCGAACGAATGAAGTATTCTCAACTACTATTCGTAAAGCAATTATAAAAGAGATTAATTTTTTATTGGCAGCAGAAGCAGGTGATAAAACATCAGCAGCCGAGTTTTTTTTAAATCGTAATTATAAAATAGAGAGCATAGCATTTGTACCACAGTTAGTTTATCAGCCCAATAGTACTTATAAAATTTTAACTGCTTACAGAAATAGCAGTAAGCAAAATAGTTTAGTTGAAGGTAATAATGAGCGTACGATAATAAACGATTTGAGCGCAGAGTTTAGATATAGCTCAATTAAGAAAGGGGTAATAGGAATAAAAGTAAATTACTTAAAAATAAGTTATAACGGTGATGCAAATACGTCGTTGGCCTATGAAATGCTCGAAGGATTAAAGGCTGGTGAAAACTATAAATGGCAATTGTCTATTCAGCGTAATCTTGGAAATAGTTTGCAGCTATCGTTAAATTATGATGGCAGAAAACCAAGTGGGCTTTCAATTATTCATACTGGAGGTATGCAGTTGCGGGCGTTTTTCTAAAATTACTTAAGCGTAACCGCTGCGCTTCCAATTTGGTTCCCTTCACAATAAATTTCAACTGTATATTTTCCTAAGCTGTATGCATTGCCTTTTTCCCAATAAATACATAAATCAGTATTCTTGTTTTCGTAAAAAATTGTTTGACGGATTGTATATATGGAAGCTTGTCCTTTTAACATGAACGTTTCGTTAGAGGTAGAAAGAATTGTTCCATCAGGACCAATAATTCGAAGGTAAATATCTTTAGCTCCTTTATCTACAACCTGATTTTCAATAATGGTAAAACAGGTTTTAATACGATCGGTTTGCTTTGCTTTTGTGGTTTCCATTTCCTTTCCACTTCCTTTGTATTTTACTCCTGATGCTACTGCATTAACGCATTTTAAAACAGAAGCAATAGCTACTTTATTGGAAAGTGAACTGTTCTCTTGCGTTAGCGAACCTACTTTTGAATTGGCTGAAGTTAAATCCTGACTAAGCGATGTATTTTGGTTTGATAGGTCTAGATTAGCAGCTTTAAGAGAATCAATTTGTGCAATATAGTTTTGGCTTAGTTGTTTCAAATTAGCGATTTCTTCCTTTGCTTTTTTAAGCTGTGCAGCATCTCCAGAGTTAATTAGGCGCTGAATTTCAGCTATCTTACCTCTGATTTCTTCGTCTTTCGAGGTTAGAAGGTTTTGCAATCCAGCATTTTCCTGGTTTAACTTGTCAAATTCAAACTTTACCTTCTGTAATTCGGAGTTTAAAGTTTCTTTTTCAGTAGTTGTATTTTTTAAAGCAACTGTTGTTTGCTGTAAGTCGGTTTTCTTATTGAAAAACTGCCATAACAATAAACCATTTACACCTAGTAAAAGGGAAATAATAACAATAACTATTGTTTTTTTCGACTGTGACTCTTTATTTTCTAAAGACATATGCAGAATGGTTTATATGGGATAACAAAACTTTGCTAAAAATAGCTAAAAATAAGACTAATTACATCGGGTTGTTTGCCTTGTTCACCCAATAAATTCCCTCATTCAGATAAATATCAAGTAATTTCGATGAGTTTGTAGTATTTTAATGTCCTAAAAATAACAATTAGATAAGCTAGATGCAATTTGGTTTAATTACATTTGTCCAGCGGATTAAAAATCATAAAAGTCACTAATAAGTTTTAATGAAAAAACTGCTATTGCTCTTTCTTCTTTTTTCGACAATTGCCGGAAAGGTTTTTTCGCAAGTGGTAGGGGATTATATATCCGCGTCATCGGGGGTATGGTCAACTGCAGCTACATGGCAGACATGGAATGGAACGGCTTGGGTTGTTGCATCAACGGCGCCGGGTGCAACAAATAATGTTAAAATTCAAAATGGACATACAATAACCGTTGATGCTTCTGGAAAACCGTGTGCCGATTTAGTGGTGGATGCTGGTGCCAAATTATTTTGCAATGGTTTTGTGAATGTTTACGTGAATGTTTATGGTGATACTTTAATGAGCAATGGCACCATTGGTAATGGCGCCACTTTCGATGGTATTTCATTTAATATTTACGGAACGAATTGTCGCATTTTAGGAACCACAGGGACTTTTGATGCTTCGAGGATTCGTAAGAACGATGCAACTAATACAACTACTAATTTAATTATTGAGCGAGATGTTAAATTAAGATTTTGTGGTGGGCGTCAGACGCAGATTTATAATAATGCGAACAGTACAGGAGGCTCAACTGGTACACGTTTTAATGTAACGGTTGCTGCAGGAGCTACCCTCATGTTAGACTCTACTGTTTCGGCTGAATGCCAAGCAATAGGTTCCTCTACAACTGTGAACCTTACTTGCGGAACCATATCAGGCAACGTAAACGTAACAACATTAGCTACCGCAGGTTTATCTGTCGGTATGATGGTTTCGGGTGCAGGAATTATTCCTGGTACCACGGTTGCAGCTGTAGTTTCGGGTACACAATTTACATTATCTCAAAATGCTGTTGTAACCAATGCTGCTAACTCGCTCACATTTGGCGGCAATCAAATAACTAACACTGCAGCAATAGTTTCCTACTTCGGAGCCACTTTTGGAGTACCAGGCTCTTTAACAAATTGTCGTGTTTATGGAACTGGAATAGCACCAGGAGCATATATAGTTGGTAACCCTACATTGGTTTCTGGAGCAGGAGCAACAGGTATCTACAATATGCAATTAAGCTTACCTAATACTGGTCCTGTAAGTGGAACAATTTATTTTTTATCCGACGGAAATGCAGCAGTTGATGGTATTACGGGAACTGCGCCAGGCGCATCAGCAGGTTCTTTCACAATTAACGGCACTATGCTGGTATCCGGATTTTTATATTTAACAACCAATAATGGAAGTACAGTAGCAGATTCATCTGTTACTTGGACAGTAAATAATGGCGGACTTCTAAAAGTTGGTAATGTTTTAACCTCTGTAAGCGGAACTGCTAAGCATACGTTTAGAGTAGCAGCAGGAGGTAAATTTGAGGTTTTTGGATTGCCAGGATTCTCAACAGCCCTTGTTGCAACCAATAATATTTACGATATTCAAGCGGGAAGTTTTACTGAATTCTCAGGAAAGGGAAATCAGAATGTACCCGTAATTTTATCTGTTGCACCTTCATCGGGATACTATGGGAATCTGAAAATTTCTGGCTATGGAACAAAGTCGGAGATAGCAACCACAGCCTATAATGTTTTTAACAACTTTGAAATTACTAATCTTACAGGAGCACCAAAATTCAATGGGTCAGTATCCACTCAGTTTTTTGTTGGTGGGAACTGGATAAATTATCATGATTCTGCATTCATAGAACCAGATTTTGTAACGTTCAATCGTACTGGCGTTTCAACAATAACTTGTCCATCAGGTGAAGTGTTTAGCACCCTAAGATATTCAAAAACAGATTCATCGGCCGTAAGGTTTTTGTCGAATATTAAAGTTAAAACGCAGCTAAGTTGGTCGAATAATGGCCATTTTCATTTGAATGGAAATACCCTTTCTCTTTTTAACCCGATTGGTTCTGCAATTTCAATAAATACCACAACGGCGGTTACAGCGCGATATATTTTAGGAGAAACTGGAGATTTTAATTCGAAAGTGCGCTGGAATATTGGGACCACTAATGCCTATACTCGTTATGCAATTCCATTTGCTAAAGGCTCTGGTTCAGCGAACTACACCCCATTTGCTTTTACTGTTGGTTCAAATGTGCAGGTCGATACAATGACAGTTTCGACGTACAGCACTCCAGCAACAAATTTACCTTGGCCAACAGCTGCTCCCTATGGAGTAACAAATTTAAATTCATCAACTAATTTAAGTCCTGATAACCGCGATGCAACAGCAGATCGTTTTTGGTATGTAGGATTTACATCTCCGAATGTGACCAATGATTCGATTGTATTAACTTATGCTTCTCCTTCAGAATTACCTGCCGCACCTTTCAATAATCCAGATTCAATAAGAGGACAATATTGGGATGCAGCTAATGGATCTTGGGCGTTACCTGTGGTTGGCTACAATGTTCTAAATGCAGTAGTAATACCAAATCCATCATTAAATCGGGTTTGGTCCTTAGTGAGTAATATTTCTCCAATGGGGCCATTGCCATTACCAATTGAACTTGTTGATTTTAGAGGGAAATATAGTAATAATCAAAGCGTTTTATCATGGGTAACAGCATCTGAAAAAGACAATGATTATTTTATTTTGGAAAGAAGCGAAAACGCACACGATTTCACGCAAATAGGCAAGATAGATGGGGCGGGTAATTCTAATTCGTTTTTAAATTATCAATTTATAGATGTCAAGCCAATTAATCAGGTAGCCTATTATCGTTTGAAGCAAGTAGATTTCGACGGACAATTTTCAAATAGCAATGTCATTGCATTGAGGAATATGAAATCTTTTGGCAATCAGTTTCTTCATATTTATCCGCAGCCAGCAAGTACTGATGTATTTATAGAGCAGGGGCTTTTTGTGAATGGAGAGACTTTTTCAGTTGAAATTTTCAACAATTTGGGTGCTTTGGTGCAAAAAGAGTTGTACACATCAGATGAGAGTGGTAAATTGGCAATCCATTTCTCAAATCTTGAGCAAGGTATGTACATGCTCAGGATTTCTGATGGAGCTCATCAACTGACCAAACCATTAATAATTCAATAATAAAAATTGCAACTAATATTTATTACAGCTTAACAATTAGTTAATCTGAATAATGTTTCTTACATGCAATTATTAATTTAGTATTCGCTAACCCAACCTAAAAATATTTAGTATGAAAAATTGGTACTTATTGCCTAATTTGTCAAATTGTCTTCTAAAGTTTCAACGTATTATGCGTTCAGTAAACACAATTAAAAATTTCGAAAGAAATTCACTCACTATTTTACTTGTTTTGTTCTTTTTAGGAACAAGTGTAGTACAAGTAAATGCGCAACAACTCCTCTCGGAACCCTTTAACTACACGGCTAGCGCATCTGGTGGTATTCAAGGGCAAAGTTCTGGTGCATGGCAAAATATAAACACTGGAGATTCAATTTTAGTTGAGTCGGGAAGTTTAAGTTATACTGGACTGGCAGCTTCAACGGGGAATAAAATTATTTATGGTGGAACAGGCACCGATGCTTATCGTGCTTTTACAAGTCAAACTTCAGGAACAGTATACGCTTCCTTTTTATTAAATATCACAAGTTTGGGTACTATTAATACAACAGGCGGTTATACGATAGGATTTTTGGATAATACCACTACGACTTTTGGTGGTAATGTGTGGTTGCGCTTAAGTGGTACATCTAATTTTAATATTGGGATTAACCATCGTACCACCGCAGCAAATACTGTTTGGTTGCCAACTGCATATAGCACAAATACAACTTATTTGGTTGTAATAGCATATCAAATTGTTACTGGATCAGTTAATGATGTTGCAAAAATATGGGTGAACCCAACTTCATTTGGTGGAGCGGAGCCGACTGCAAGTGGAACAACTACTGTTAGCGGAGCTGACTTAGCGAGTATTCAGAGATTTTATTTGCGTCAAGATAATGCTTCGGCGACTCCAAATATTTCTATAGATGAGCTTCGTATAGGTACAACTTGGGCTTCCGTTACTCCTGCCGGCGCCACTGCACCAACTACCCAAGCATCTGCAATTACTTTTTCTAATGCAACATCTACTGGTGTAACAGTAAGTTTAACAAATGGAAATGGTGATGGAAGGATAATAAAAGCAAACACAGTTAATACATTTACTAACCCAACTGATGGTACAGTTCCAACTGCAAATGCAACATACAGCTCAGGCGAACAAGTAGTGTATGCAGGAACAGGATCCACTGTCAATGTTAGCGGATTAGTTGCAGGACAAACTTATTTTTTCAGAGCCTATGAGTATAATACCACTGGAGTTCCATTTAATACAACAACAGCAACAGGAAATCCGAATTCTACTACCATCAATTTTCCAACACCTACGTTGACTTCAATAAGTCCAACAAGTGCATTTGCTGGAGGTTCAACATTTACTTTAACAGCAACAGGTACTGATTTTTATTCTAGTTCAGTTATTAATTGGAATGGTTCTGCAAAGACAACTACGTTTGTTAATGCAACAACGTTAACGGCTTCAATTACAGCAGCAGATATTGCCTCTGCAGGAAGTGCTACCGTAACCGTTACAAACCCAGCTCCAGGAGGAGGAACTTCTTCAGGACAAACATTCACCATTAATACGAACGTGTCGCCAACTATTGCAGTAACATCATCATTAACAAATTTCATAGGAGAGGCTAACGTAGCTTCTACTTCGCAATCATATACAGTTGGAGGAAGTAATTTAACAGATAATATTACAGTAACAGCTTCTACAGATTTTCAAGTTTCATTAGATAATTCTTCTTGGTCAAGTTCAGCTATTATTAACCAGAGTGGAGGAAGTGTTGCTTCCACTACAGTATATGTTCGATTAAATGCTGCAGCTTCCGGTACCTATTCAGGTACATTAACGCATACTTCTACAGGAGCTAGCGATCAGACTATTAATTTAAATGGTAGTGCAATAAGTGCCGCACCAACAACACAATCTAGTTTAACGGTAACAGCTGCAACAGCAAATTCACTTACATTTTCGATGAATGGAGGTAATGGTGCAGGAAGGATTTTAGTGGCATCAACAGCTGCTGTAAGTTTTATCCCTTCAGATGCAGTTGCAGCAACAGGAGTAAATGCCAATTGGACATTAGCAACTGACCAAGGTTCATCAAATAAAATTGTATTTGATGGTTCGGGGACATCCGTAACCGTTAGTGGATTAACAGCTAGTACAATTTATCATTTTGCTGTTTACGAATACAATGGTGCTACAGCAACAATTAATTATTTACAATCTTCACCGGGAACAACATCTGCCACTACATTAGCAACAGAGCCGACAACAAATTCAACAGTATCAATTACAAGAATTACTGCCGATACTGCTTATGTAAGCTTCACAGGAGGTAATGGTGCAAACAGAATTGTAGTAGTAAATACAACAGGTGCGGTAAGTTTTTCTCCAATTGATACAACAACTTATTCAAGTTCTAATCTTAATTTAGCAAGTGCATTTGATTTAGGAAGTGGAAATAAATTAGTTTATCAGGGTAATGCTACTTCTGCAAAAATTACAGGATTTTCGGCAGGTTCTAATTTTAATGTCACAGTTTTCGAATATAACGGAACTGGAGCTACGTTAAATTATAGAAATACAGGTGCATCAGCAGCGGCCGTATCTCCTTCCAATATTTCATACACAAGTGGTAATTACTTCCAAGACTTTAATACATTACCAACATCGGGTACTATCACTACTACAGGATTTGGTCAAGGACCTTATTACCTGACATCTACTCCAATAAGTGCAACGGGCACAACTGGTTGGCAGATTGCAGCCATCATAGGAACAGATGTTAGGTTAATCAATGATGCAGGAACAGGTACTTCTGCATCAAATTATAATTATGGAAGCGCAAGTTCTACTGATCGTGCTATAGGTTGTTTAGCTAGCAGCTCATATTTAGGATCTGTTGGAGCAACTTTTGTAAATAATTCTACCAACCAATTAAATAAAGTAACTATCACCTATGTAGGAGAAAACTGGCGCCGTGGAGGAAGCGGAAGTTTTAATAAAATGTTGTTCGCTTATAAGGTGGGAGAGTCCTCGATTAATGCTACTGGATTTACGACAGTGCCTTCTTTGGATTTTTCGACTCCAACACCAGTATCTGGAACAGCAGCTGCTCTAGATGGAAATGCAGCGGCTAACCGCGCCGTAATAACGAGTACTTTCACGCTAGATAGCTACTGGTTACCAGGACAAACATTAACCATTCGATGGAATGATGTTGATGAAACAGGTACAGATGACGGAATGGCAATTGATAGCCTAACATTTTCTGCTGAAGGGCCATCAACTCCTTTGGCTCAAGATAGCGCCATCAATTTCTCTAATGTATTGACAACTTCAATGGATGTAAATTGGACAAATGGCGATGCAACATCTAGAATTGTTGTAATGAATACATCCAACAGTTTTACAAATCCAATTGATGGTAATAATTATACAGCAAACAATGTGTATGCAGGTTCAGGACAACAAGTGATTTATAATGGAACTGGATCGACAGTTAATGTTACAGGTTTAACTGCATCTACAAATTATTTCTTCCGAGTGTTTGCATATAACGGAAGTAGTACAGCTACAAAGTATAATACATCTACTGCACTACAAAATCCAAATTCAGAAACATCTGCATCTCCTCAGGCACCTACAAAAATTGTAGTTACCTCATTAAATGGTGGTAATCCAATTTTAGAAAACACTCCTTTCACCATTACAATTCAAGCGCAGGATGATAATAATAGTCCACAGGTAGTATCAGCTGCAACCACCATCGACTTAACATTATTCTCAGGTATTGGAACCTTAGGTGGAACAACAACTGGAACTATTGCCGCAGATTCAAATCAAGTTACAATTACAGGTGTATTGTATGATGTACCTGACTATGGAGTACAGTTACAAGTTGATGCAACAGCTGGTGATGCATTAGGAACAACCTATTCAACAAATTTTGATGTGCTTGGTGTTGCAACTTCCTTAGCTATTTCTAACCTTACTCCTGGAGTTCCAATTAATACGGTTATTCCGAATTTTGAAGTTACTGCATTTAGAGCAGATAACACAATTGATATTTATTATAATGGAACTGCAACTATTTCTGTTTCTTCTGGTCCTTCTGGAAGTATAACGGGTACCCTTACCGCAAACTTTGTTAATGGTGTTGCAACATTAAGTGGTATTCAATTTTCTATTCCAGGAACGTATGTATTAAAAGCAGATGCTGGTAGTTTGCCCTCAGCATTTAGTTCTAATTTATATATCACAGGTGTTCCGACAATGACAGAGCTAGTGATTCCGAAATACATGGGATCAAAAACAGGTTCTGCAGTTAATAATGCAAGAGTGCCAGTAGCTTTTTGTGTTCGTTTAGATAACTTATTGCCAAATACAATTTATAATTTAGGTGCTGGATTAGCGGTAACAACAGAGGCGAATACAACAATGGGTGCAGGTGGTGTTTGGAATGGATCAAGCTATGGGTTAAACATACCTAACGCATTTACTACAAATTCAAGTGGTAGCAGTGGACCTGTTTGGATTTATATTCAACCTAGCGGAAACTCAACTCGCTTTGGCGCAGGACAAGTTCATAACTTACGAATATCATATAGCAATTCAGTATTGGGTACTGTACCTAATTTTATTTCTACTAATACCATCACTGCATTAGATATTGCAACTACAGCATTAACTGCTGGAACAACAGATGATGGTGCTTTTGTTACAGGTTCTTTAAATTCATGTATGGGTGGAAGGTTAGTTTTGGTTTATGATAATGTAGATGGAACAGGGAATCCATTAAGTGCATTCCAAGCAGTAAGCTCAGCGGCCTCACAAGTTTCCTATTCTGAATTACCTACCTCTTTAGATTCAATTTACAGAAATTTATCTACCCCAGGTTCTTTTGCTGCTGTTATTCCAGCAGCTGCGTTAAGTGCAACTGGAGTTCTTAGAATTGAAACTCGAGACTTACAAAATAATATTCTTAATTCAATTACGGATGCTGATGGTATTTGGCCTTCTGGTGCGAATACAACAAATCTTGTTCGTCGTGGTTTAGTAAGAATCACTAACAGTGATGCATCATTATCTACTATGACATCCTTGTCAATTAATGGAACAAATGCAAATTGCTTTGGCTCATCTGACGGAAGTGCGGTAGCGTTAGCTTCAAGCTCAAATAATACAATCAACTATGCTTGGTCTGCAGGAAGTACAACTGCTACTCAAACAGGATTAAGTGTTGGAACTTATACAGTAACAGCTACGGATGGTAATGGATGTACATTATCAAGCAGTGTATCAATTTCTCAACCTGCATCTAACAATCCAATTGCATCAAATGGTGGCCCTACGTGTATTGGCACAGATGCAACACTAAGTGTAAGTAATGGTACTTCTTGGTCTTGGACAGGTCCTTATGGATTTACTTCTTCGCAGCAAAATCCTACAGTATCAACTTCCGTATTTGCTTTGTCAGAAGCAGGAGCTCAAGT
>JBJOND010000053.1:0-19908 GCA_046052065.1 Bacteroidota bacterium
TATTTGAATTTTTCAAAACTGGAGGCGGCGCAATTTTCATTTCCGAGTAGGTATTGAAGATAAAACCATTGGCTACTATAACCGAAGGCGTGTACTTCTCCGACACGGGCATGAATGCACCATTTTTGTCAATGAAAAACTGCTCATTTTGCATGTTATAAACCCTTACAATTGGATCACGTTGCCATGCATCAATATGCAAATTTCCATCAAGTGTTGAATATACTTCAACGCGCTCTACAAATGGGTTGCTAAACACAATTTTTTCTAACAATGTTTTGTTGATGTTAGCAAAGGATTTTCCTATCAATTTCCCCTTGCTATTCACCAGTTGAAGGATATCATTTCCATCGACAAAATCATGTCCATCTCCTTCATTAACTGTCACCACTACATTTTTACAAACTGCATTTACTTGTTTGTAATTAGCGAACCCCAATAGCACAATCAAACCAGCAAATGAGAGCACCCAGCTGCCAATAATGATTACGCGTCGTAACTTATGTTGAATATTAATTTTCAATTCAATAAGTGTTTTATAGGTTCAACAAATTGATCAATATCGCCAGCTCCCAAGGTCATAATAACGGCTGGTTTCCTGAATTTAATTTCATTTAATAAATCATCTTTTTGCACTAAAACTTTATCACTAATGGTAACTTTATCCAATATCATTTCCGATGTAATTCCAGGAATTGGCAACTCACGTGCAGGATAAATATCTAACAAAATCAAAGAATCAAGCAAGCTTAAACTCTCTGCAAATCCGTCCGCAAAATCACGTGTTCTTGTGAATAAGTGCGGTTGAAATACACCCGTAATTTTCTTTGTTGGAAACAATTCTTTCGCTGATAAAATAGCGGCATTTAATTCTGTTGGATGATGAGCATAATCATCAATATATACGCAATCTTCGTTACGCACCTGAATTTCAAAACGGCGTTGTGCACCTTTAAACGACTTGAGTGCTATTCGCAATTCATCTTCTGAAACTCCACAATTTAACGCAACAGCAGAAGCGGCTACGGCATTCTCCACATTATGGCGTCCAGGTAATCCTAAAACTAAATCATTTATTGTATGTGACTCCGATTTAAAATCAAAATGATAAAATCCATTTTCTACTCGTATGTCCAATCCTGCAAAATCGCACTCACTTGTTTCAATAGAATACGAATAAGTTTTTGCTTTAACATCTCCAATTGATAATCCTTTTTTATAAATCAAGATACCATCTTCCTTCACTTGTCCTGCAAATAATCGATAATTATGTTGCATCTCATCAACGTTTCCATAAATATCTAAATGATCTGGATCCATTGAAGTGATAATAGCGATATCAGGAAACAATTGTAAAAACGAACGATCAAATTCATCCGCCTCTACAACAATGCGATGGTCATTATTATTCGGCCTTCCAGCTAATAAATTACTTTTAAAATTCGAGCTAATTCCTCCTAAAAATGCAGATGTATTTTTGCCAGCACTATGCAAAATATGAGCAAGCATTGTAGAAGTAGTCGTTTTACCATGCGTACCCGCTACTGCAAGTGTTGTTTGTCCGTGAGTTAATAAACCCAACACCTTCGAACGCTTAACGATATTAAAATTATGTTGAACTAAATAATTCCATTCCTGATGATCTTTAGGAATAGCAGGAGTCAGAATTACCAAAACTTCTGATTTATTTTCACTGTTTCTAATTTCATTTGGAATTTGTTCAATAGCATCTTCATAGTGAATTACTATTCCTTCATTTTCCAATTGCATCGTTAATGGAGTTATTGTTTTATCATAGCCAGAAACAACTTTTCCAGCAGCATGAAAATAACGCGCAAGGGCACTCATACCAATCCCTCCCACACCGAGCAGGTAAACATATTTTATGTTTGCTAACTCACTTGCCATTTTACGCGTTTGATTTTTTTCTATTGATAATATCAACTATTTCTTTTGCTATTGTATCCGCAGCATCAGGTCTTGCGAGAGGTGCGATATTATTAGCTAATTCAAGTTGCTTTGCTGGATTATTAAGTAACGCAATTGCTTCATTCACTAACGTCGCACTAGCATCTTGGTCTTTAACTAAAAGTGAAGCATGTCTATTGACTAATGCCAAACAATTTTTTGTCTGATGATCTTCTGCAGCCGTTGGCAGCGGTACTAATATTGAAGGCTTTCTTACGATACATAATTCTGAAACCGTACTAGCACCTGCACGTGCAACTACAACATCACAAAGTGCATACGCTAAATCCATTTTCGAAATAAAGTCGTAAGCTTTTATTTTATTTGTTTTTAATGTTTTTATTTTTTCATCAGCTCCTGTAAAAAAACTTTTTCCAGTCTGCCAAACCACTTGTATTCCTGCTTCATGCAACTTTTCTAGTCCAGCATAAATTGCTTTATTAATTGATCGCGCACCTTGACTCCCTCCAACAATCAACAATGTTGGAATATCGGAAGCTAATTGAAAATGATCAGCAGCAATTGATTTTTTATCTGTCAGGTCTTTGATATCTTCTCGAACAGGATTACCTGTAAACATAATCTTTGAAGCTTCAAAAAACTGATTCATGTTTTCATAAGCGACACAAATCTTTGTTGCTTTCTTTGATAAAATTTTATTGGTAATTCCTGGGTAAGAATTTTGTTCTTGAATTAATGTTGGAATACCGTTCATTGAAGCTGCAAACAACATTGGACCACTTGCATAACCACCAACACCAATTGCTATATCTGGCTTAAATGATTTTAATATGCTATTTGCCTTCGACAAACTTTTTATCAGTTTAATCGGAAAAAATAAATTATCAATTGAAATACTTCTTTTTATTCCTGCAATAGGTAATCCTACAATTGTAAATCCAGCAGCAGGAACTTTCTCCATTTCCATTTTGCCTTCTGCACCTACAAATAAAATTTCGGTTTCAGGATTTAATTTCTTGAGAGCATGCGCAATGGATAAGGCCGGAAAAATATGCCCGCCAGTACCACCACCGCTTATGATCACTTTATTCATGTGTTTAACTTATTGCACTTAAGTCTTCCGACTTTTCTTTATTATCAATTGAATTACTAACGCTAAGGATTACCCCAAACGCAAAACTTGTAAATATAATGGACGAACCACCCATACTAAGTAAAGGCAACGTCTGACCTGTAACGGGGAATACACCTACTGCCACACCCATATTAATAAGTGCCTGAAATACCATGCTGAAAGCAAAGCCTACTGTAATCATTGCCGCGAAAGCTTTATCAGTTCGTTTAACAATCAGCAAAGCCCGATAAAAGAAGAGCAGATATAAGATCAAAACAAATGCTCCACCTACTAATCCATACTCTTCAATAATTATTGCAAAAATAAAATCAGAATAAGGATGAGGTAAAAAATTTCGTTGCTCGCTATTTCCGGGACCTTTTCCAAAAAAACCTCCTGTAGCAATCGCAATTTTAGCTTGCTGAGCCTGATAATCTTCATCAGAAAATTCCACCTTCGCATTTTTTGAGTCAGCCTTGTTATCATTGTGACCTATAAAAGTCATGATGCGGTTTGTCCAAGTTTCAATACGACCTTTATAACCTATTGCTTTTGCACCAACAATAAAAACTGTCACACAAAGCAAGGCAATACCTACAATTTTAGCAAGGTGTTTTATACTTACTCTACCAATAAACATAATTACCATTGATGTAAAAAACAACAATGCAGCGGTAGAGAAGTTAGCAGGAAAAATTAACGCACAAACAATAAAAACAATTGTAATTAAAGGGATAACTGTCCCCTTCCATTCATTAATTGTATTTTGATTTTTAGAAATCTGTCGAGCTAAAAATAATATCAGTGCAATTTTTGCAAAATCCGATGTTTGAAATGTCATTCCAATAATCGGGAGTGTTATCCATCTGTTTGCATCATTTAAATTGGTACCCATAAACAATGTAAAAATGAGTAACGGTATAGATAACAAATAAAAAAATCGTGCAAGCTTTGCATACAAAGTATAAGGCAAACTAGATGTAGCATACATAATTGTTGCACCGCCACACAAAACAATGAAGTGTTTAAACAAAAAATGTTCTGTATTGCCGGATACTTTTTTGAACGCAAGCAATCCTGTAGAACTGTAAACAGCCAACAAACTAACTATCGAGAGTAATAAAACAATCAGCCAGATAGTTTTATCTCCTTTTAGTACAATATTTTTCTGTATCCAGTTCATTAATTAAAACTATAGAGAACGAACAGCAGCTTTAAATTGACGACCACGATCTTCGTAATTCTCAAACAAATCGAAAGATGCGCAACAAGGCGACAATAATACGGTATCACCTTTTTTACCTAAGCGATACGCTGTTTGAACAGCTTCATCAGCAGAAGATGCTTCAACAATTACTGGAACAATTTCTTTAAAAGCTTTAATTAACTTTTTATTATCAGTACCTAAACAAACAAGTGCTTTAACTCTGTTTTGTACAAGCTCTGTAAGCATAGAATAATCATTGCCTTTATCTACACCACCAGCGATCCAGATGATAGGGCTTTGTAAACTCTCTAAAGCATACCATGTTGAATTAACATTTGTTGCTTTTGAATCATTAATAAAATCGATACCGTGTACAGAATTTACAAATTCTAAACGATGCTCGATATTTTCAAAATCAGAGAAGCTCTCTCTTACTACTTCCTTTCTGATTTCTAAAATTCTTGAAGCGATTCCTGACGCCATTGAATTGTACAAGTTGTGTTTCCCTTGTAATGCTAGTTCTTGAATTGACATGGTTAGTGTTTGGTTATGGGTTTGAATGATTAGATTATTATTTTCTGTATATGCGCTCATTCCTTCTTTTTGTTTGATTGAAAAAGGAAGGCATTGCATTTTAAATTCTCTTTTAGAAATTTCCTGCATGGTTACTTCATCATCTACGCAATAGATAAATGCATCAGCAGGTCCTTGATTTTGTGTGATTCTGAATTTCGAATCCACATAATTTTGTAAATTATATTCGTAACGATCGAGATGATCAGGAGTAATATTCGTTAGGATAGCAACATCGGCTTTGAACTCATAACATCCGTCTAATTGAAAGCTGCTTAATTCTAAAACATAGTAATCATAATTTTCTTCAGCTACTTGTCGCGCAAAACTCTTTCCTACATTACCGCCTAATCCAACATTTAATCCTGCCTTCTGAAGTATATGATAGGTCAATAGCGTTGTAGTTGTTTTACCATTGGTACCAGTAATACAAATCATCTTTGCATTAGTAAAGCGAGCAGCAAATTCTATTTCTGATATTACAGATATTCCTCTTTCTTTTAAGCCTACAATTATTGGTGCTTTGTCAGGTATTCCAGGACTTTTAACTACCTCATTTGCTGAGAAAATAATATCTTGTGAATGCTGATTTTCCTCAAAGCGTATATTCCTGTCCGTTAGTTCTTTTTTATATTTCACTCCAATAGCACCGAAATCAGAAACAAAAACATCATAACCCTGCTTTTGAGCAAGGATAGCTGTACCTACACCACTCTCGGCAGCACCTAAAACAACTATTTTTTTATTAACGTTCATTTATCTTAATTTCAATGTTACTATACTTAAAACCGCTAACATGATTCCGATAATCCAGAAACGTGTTACAATTTTTGCTTCGTGATATCCTAATTTTTGATAATGATGATGTAAAGGCGACATTTTAAATATCCTTCTTCCTTCACCATACTTTTTCTTCGTGTACTTGAAATAACTTACCTGAATCATCACAGATAAATTCTCTACCAAGAATATTCCGCAGATAATTGGAATCAACAATTCTTTTCGAATGGCAATTGCAAAAACTGCTATAACACCACCTATTGCAAGGCTACCAGTATCACCCATAAAAACCTGTGCTGGAAAGGAATTATACCATAAAAATCCAACACACGCGCCAACGAAAGCGCTCATAAATACCATGAGTTCTCCTGTATTAGGAATGTACATAATATTTAAATAATTTGCGAAAATGGCATTACCAGAAACATAAGCGAATACAGCTAAGGTTATTCCTATTATGGCTGAAGTGCCTGTTGCTAATCCATCAATACCATCTGTGATATTAGAGCCATTAGAAACCGCTGTAATAATAAAAGTGACCATCATGATGAACAACAATGGGAGCATATACTTTTTATTATCGCCTGCCCAAGAAACTAAATCTGAATAATCAAATTCATTGTTTTTAAAGAAAGGAATTGTTGTTTTTGTTGACTTTGTATTCTGACCAGAAAATAAAAATCCATCCTTGCTCTTCATGTCGTCGATAATATTCCCTTTTTGTTCAATCACAATTTTTGGCTGAACTATTTTTTCTCTTACTACAACATTGCTATTGAAATACAATACAGCTCCAACAAAAATTCCTAAACCAACCTGCCCAAGCAATTTGGATTTCGCTCTTAATCCTTCTTTATCTTTTTTGAAGACCTTGATATAATCATCCACGAATCCAATTGCTCCTAACCAAAGCGTACTTACAATCATTAAAATGATATAGACATTATTCAGACGAGTAAAAAGCAAAGTAGGAATTAATATTCCTGCGATAATAATAATACCACCCATTGTAGGAGTCCCTTTTTTCTCACTTTGCCCTTCTAAACCCAAGTCACGAATTGTTTCTCCAACTTGCAACTTCAATAAGATATTAATAATTCGCTTACCAAAAACAAGTGTGATTAATAATGAAGAAATAAGTGCTATTGCTGAACGGAATGAAATATAACGAAACACTCCTGCTCCTGGCAAATCATAAACTCTATCTAAATAATCAAATAAGTAATAAAGCATAATTAATACAATTGAAATGATTCACTTAAAATTTCTTTATCGTCAAATGGATATTTAACTCCATTTATTTCCTGATACTTTTCATGTCCTTTGCCTGCAAGCAAAATGATATCACCAGGCTTAGCTAATGCAACTGCGGTACGAATTGCTTCTTTTCTATCGGTAATTGACAATGATTTTCTATAGTATTGAGGCGGTACTCCTGCTTGCATATCTTTTATAATCGCATCAGGATTTTCACTGCGTGGATTATCAGAGGTCAGAATTACTTTGTCACTTAATTCACAAGCAATCTCTGCCATCTGCGGGCGCTTACCTGCATCGCGATCTCCACCGCAGCCTATTATAGTGATGATAGTTTCGTTACCTGTACGTATATTGTTAATCGTATTCAAAACATTCTCAAGCGCGTCAGGTGTATGTGCATAGTCAACAATACCTGTAATATTGTTCTCTGACTGCAGACATTCAAATCTTCCTTCTGGTGCTTTTAGGCTACTCAATGCCGTTAGAACATCAAGTTTATCTTGATTGCACATAATTGCAACTGCATATGCTCCCAATAAATTACTCGCATTAAAACTTCCGATTAAAGAACATAACACATCGTTATTATCAATATTAAGCAGCAATCCCGAGAAATTATTCTCAAGTATTTTAACTTTAAAATCGGCAACATTCTTCTGTGCAAAAGTTCTGACCGTTGCTTTTGTATTCTGCACCATTATCTGACTGTTTTTATCGTCAGCATTGATAAGTGCGAAAGCTCCTTCCGGCAAACGATCGAAAAAGCCTTTTTTAGCTTTTATATACTCATCAAATGTTTTATGATAATCAAGATGATCGCGAGTAATGTTGGTGAAAACCGCACCATAAAAATGCAACCCATCAATTCTCTTTTGTACAACAGCATGAGAACTAACCTCCATAAAACAATATTCACAATCTTCATCAGCCATCCTTGCTAATAACTGATTTAGCTGAAGAGGATCAGGAGTAGTATGTGTTGCTGTAACAACTTCGTTGCCAATTAAATTTTTAACTGTACTTAACATTCCGCATTTAAAGCCTAATTGCGTGAATAGAGAATGTAGCAATGTTACAGATGTTGTTTTCCCATTAGTGCCAGTAACACCAATCAATTTTAATTTTGAACTTGGGTCTTCGTAGAAATTATTACAAACAACTGCTAAAGCATGAGAAGAATCCTTCACCTTAACATATGTTATTGTTGGGATAAGATTCGCCGGCATTTCTTCACAAACAATAGCGATTGCGCCATTATCTATTGCTTTAGAGATATAGTCATGTCCATCTGTAATAGTTCCTCTAACAGCAACAAATAATGTCCACTCACTTACTTTACGAGAATCGAATGCTATATCTGAAATATTCACAGATGTAGAACCAGCAACCTGTTCAATATGTGTTTTATATAATATCTCTTTTAGCAGCTTCATTAGATTAATTCAATAATAATTTTTTGACCTCTTTCTAATTTTTGTCCAGCTTTAATTGATTGCTTACAAACTTTACCACGACCAACTGGCTGAACAATTAATCCAAATGATTCTAATAAATAGATTGCATCACTTAATCCCATACCTACTACATTTGGAACTATACTCGTTGAATTATCTACCTGTTTCAAATTCGTACCTACCCAACCGTTAGATTGAATATCATATGGGATAGATAATGTCTTTATAACTTTCGAAGTAGGATTTGCCTGCCCCGATTTTACAATTGGAAATCCTGCAAAAAGTGAATCTGGCATTCTGTTTAACTCCTTGTGCATTTTTACATCAAGCGAATAAACTTTCGCTGCAATATCTGCAAACACAGGACATGCTACCTCTGATCCATAAATTTTTCCGTTGTTAGGAGAATAGATAACTACTATGCAAGAGTACTTAGGATTTTCAGCAGGAAAATAACCACAGAATGAAGCTTGATACGTAAATTTATCATAGCCAGAAGATGAAGCAATCTGAGCCGTACCTGTTTTACCTGCAATGTTGTACTGCGCATTTTTAAACTTCTTGGCTGTACCTGTCTTCACAACTTCTTCTAATAAAACCTTTGCCTTTCTAATTGTTGATTGAGAACAAATCGAATCTGCTAATACCACTGTCTTGAAACGTTCAACAACCTGACTTTTATTTCTGATTTCTTTTACAAACATGGGCGCAACCATTTTGCCATTATTAGCTACAGCATTATAAAAAGTAAGTAACTGCATAGGCGTTAGTAGCGTTTCATAACCCATCGACATAAAAGGCAGTGTAACACCAGACCATGATTTATCGCCTGTATTCTTAATTGGGATATAAGTAGCACCCGATAATTTTATTCCTAGATCACTATCAAGATGAAGCTTTTTTAATCCACTTACATAACCCTGAGGATTCTTTTGATAATACTTATAGATAGCCGAAGCAACAGCAACATTCGATGAATGAGCGAAAGCATCCTTCACTGTTTTAAACTGAATGCCATCAGGATGTGAATCTTCAATAGTAACTGTACCAAATTTCCTTCTACCACCATAAGCTGGAATCGTATCATCAGGATTTAAAAATCCGTCCTCCATAGCAGCCATATAAGAGGCTAATTTAAAAGTAGAGCCTGGTTCGGTTGCATTACCTATTGCTACGTTATACGATTCTTCATAAACACCTTGTTCGTTTTGTTTCAGATTAGCAATTGCCTTTATTTCTCCAGTAGCTACTTCCATTAAAACAGCACAACCCATTTTTGCATTATGCAAAACAAGATTTTCTAACAAAGCATTTTCTGCTACATCCTGAATATTGATATCAATAGTTGTTACAATGTCATTACCATCTTTCGGCTCAATCTCATTCTCGTTATTTACTGGCTTCCATACGGATGAAGAAATTCGTTGCATAAGACGCTTGCCACGTATACCTTTTAAATAATTATTGTATGCACCCTCAATTCCAACAGATGTAACTAAACTATCTTTTACTTTAAAACCAACAGTTCTGCTTGCTAGTTCTTTAAATGGTTTTTCTCTTTTACTTAACTGTGTAATTATTAATCCACCATTATTTTTCTTCAAGTTAAAAATTGGGAAATTCACTAATTGATTTCTTTGATCAAACGAGATATTGCGTTTAATTAAGAAATATCTATTCTTTTCATTACGAGCCTGACGAAGCAATTGCTTATAATCAGCTTGTGTTTTATCTTTGAATAAAGAAGAAAGTGCTTGAGCTAACGCATCAACATTATCATTAAAAACAGTGTTTGAAATTACTGGCGCCATAATATCCACATGAACATCATAACGAGGAAGAGAAGTTGCTAATAAACTACCATCACATGCATAAATATTTCCACGCATGGGCTCAATCTCAACAAATCGTAAGTTCAATGCTTGCTGTTTACTTCTCCACATTTCGCCCTCTGTAATTTGCACCTTCCCAATACTAAAAAGTATGCAAGCGGCAAAAAGAATAAAGCCCAGAAAAACCAGGTTTACTCTTAATAAGATATCTTTTTTTTGCTCACCCATTACTTATACTACTGTTGATTCTTTTTGATGATTTTTTTTGGTGCTTCTTTACTTTCTTTGATTCCGTACATCTCAATATTCTTGGCTACCTCAGTCATCTTGCATTTATACATTAAGTCTGACTTGCCTGTAATAAATTCTGAACGCAACTCTTTTAATTCTTTATCAGTTTTATCTATTTCACGAACCGTTTTGTCTATTGTATATGAATTCCAGATATAGAACAGTGCAATAAATGTGAGATAGAGAACAAATGGGATATTACGTATTACTAAATCACGATTAAATAAATTGAACACCTTAAAAAGATTCATCAATTTATCTACAGAAAAATTAAAAGAAGACGACTTCTCTTTTTCCTGCTCAACAACAGGAATCTCTTCAGTCACTTTCTTTTTTATTGTATTCATTTTTTTTCTGCAATTCTTAACTTAGCACTTCGAGAACGTGTATTTGATTTTATCTCAATTTCACTTGCTTCAATTGGTTTTTTATTCATCGCTTTTAAAGGAACACCAATCACATTCCCATAAAAATCTTTTTGTAATTCCCCTGCAACACTACCTTTGTTAATGATATTTTTAACTATCCTATCCTCTAGAGAATGATAACTCATCACAACTAACCTTCCTCCTGGTTTTAACATGTCAACCGCCTGCAATAACATATCCTCTAATACTCTCAATTCTTGATTTACTTCAATTCGCAACGCTTGAAAAAGCTGGGCATAAAATGTATGATCTTTAAATTTTGGAGCACATGAACTAACAACTGCTTTCAACTCTTCAACTGTTTCAATTCTTTTTTTTGCTCTCTCATTTACTATTAGCATAGCTAAACGACCGGCAGACCTTAATTCGCCATACACTCTAAATAATTGAGCAAGTTCTTTATAATCATAATCATTTAGGATATCCTCAGCCCTTATACCAACCGATTGATTCATGCGCATATCGAGCTTTGCATCAAAACGAATTGAAAATCCTCTTTCGCCTTCATCAAACTGATGCGATGAAACGCCTAAATCAGCAAGTAAACCATCTATTTCAAAGACCCCTATTGCATTTAAAGCTGATTTCAACTCACAAAAATTTTTGTTGATTAATTGAAATCTTGAATCATCAGGTGCATTCTGCAACGCATCCGAATCCTGATCAAATGCAATTAATTTTCCACCCTTCATCGCATTGAGAATTCCTCTCGAATGCCCTCCTCCTCCAAATGTTACATCTACGTATACACCACCCTCGATTATATTGAGGCCTTCAATGCACTCCACCAGCATGACTGGCTCATGATACCCCACCTTCTTCTCCACTCTTATTTATTTTACCCATTACTTTCTCTCCTAAATCAGAAATATCATCTGGCTCGTTTGCAATCATTTCTTTGTATTTGTCTTTCGACCATATTTCTATTTTAGATCCGAAGGCCGATAACACAATGTCTTTGTCAATACCTGCATGCTCGCACAATGACTTTGGCAATAAAATTCTCCCCGCTGCATCTAAGTCAATCTCTGTTGCACCTCTGAAGAAATAGCGTGCATAAAGACGATTGTCCTTCACATCCAGATTTAACTTGTTTACCTCCGCACTCACTTTCATCCACTCATCCATTGGGTACAGGTGCAAACAATTTTCATATCCGCGATTCACAACAAACTTTTCTTGCGCCTCTGGCGACACCTTCTTACGGATAGCAGATGGCAGACTCAAACGCCCTTTCGCGTCTAG
This sequence comes from Bacteroidota bacterium, assembly GCA_046052065.1. GTDB lineage: Bacteria > Bacteroidota > Bacteroidia > AKYH767-A > OLB10 > CAINEC01. Next base: position 12,114 of record JBJOND010000053.1, read on the forward strand.
CTTGCAATCATATTCTCCTAAAAACTGTGTCATGACTTATTTAGATTTTCCCACTATTTGTTGGTAGGATGTAAAAATAAATGATTTTCTCCCACTTTTTACCACTTTCTCCCACTTTGTTTACAACTTTATCTATTAAATTGATTATCAATTCACTAAAAACCAACCGTCTAACTCCGATATAACCTGCTATTTCCAGGCTTCATTACTATGTAATCGATTGATTTAATATGTTTTATGCGCAATTAACGGTCTGAAATGTGTGATCTGAGGTCAAACTCAAAATGACCCATTATGCCAGAATAGACCATGATTAGCTTTGTAAACTCGAAAATTCATAAGGAGTCGAAAAATCAGTCTTGCATCCTCTATTTCAATGATTTATATCGAGATTTCTTCAAATTCCTATTTCTAGTGTTTCCCACTTTACAACACCACAAACTTTATTCGATAAAAACTGATTAATGATTTACATAATTACTTTTGTGATTCATGGAAATGCAGAAGAAAGATTTCATAAACATTGAAGAGGTATTAGCCTCGAAGAATCCTAAACTTTTAAAAATATTACCACGCTTTATCATTCGATATTTAAAGCGCATCGTACATCAGGATTTTGTAAACAATTTTATAAGAGTAAACGGGCATAAGAATTCATTCGAATTTGCAGATGCTATCATTCACGATTTTGGTCCATTCGTAACATATAGTGGTCTTGAAAATTTACCAGAAAAAGGAGGTGCTATTGTAGCTGCGAATCATCCTTTAGGTGGTATTGATGCGATTGCTTTCATTCAAACAGTAGGTAAAAAAAGACAGGACATTAAGTTTATCGTAAACGATATTCTATTAAACATTAAAAACTTCGAGAAAGAATTTATTGGAGTTAACAAACATGGAAAAAATCCTGTATCTACTCTCGACCTCATCGACGAGCAATACAAATCAGATCAACTTGTTCTAATTTTCCCTGCAGGAATGGTGTCTCGCAAACAAGAAAAAGGTGTTATCAAAGATTTAGAATGGAAAAAAAGTTTTGTTGTAAAAGCAAAGAAATTTAACAGACCAGTTATTCCTGTTCATATTACTGGAACTAATTCAGCATTCTTTTATAACCTTTCAAAAATAAGAACTTTCATAGGTTTAAAAGCTAATATCGAAATGCTTTACCTGATGGATGAGATGTATCATCAGCGCGGCAAAAAAATTCATGTTACATTTGGTAAAGCTATCACTCCAGACAAATTCGATAATTCAAAATCGGATGCTGAATGGGCACAGTATGTTAAAGAGTTTATTTATTCAAATAAAACCAAATTAAACGAAGTGGTTTTTGATGGCAAGTAGTTTTGGTTATCTTTGAAAATAATATAAGTAGTATAATGAACACATTGATTTATCCTGTTGAATTATCAATACTCAAAAGTGAGTTGAATGATGTTACTTTTTTGCGTACGACCAACAACGGATCTAATCACATTTACGACATTAACATTCATAACGCACCTAATACGCTTAGAGAAATTGGACGTTTACGTGAGTTAACTTTCAGAGAAGCTGGAGGAGGAACAGGATTATCCTGCGACTTAGATGAATTAGACACCTGTGAAAAATGCTATAACCAATTAGTTGTTTGGAATCCTGAAGATCAAGAAATCGTAGGTGGGTACCGTTATATTCGTTGCGGCGATGCAGAAATAAACTCGAATGGCGAATATAACTTAGCCACTACAGAACTATTTCATTTCTCTGAAAAATTCAAAAAAGATTTTTTACCTTATACAATTGAATTAGGACGCTCATTCGTTCAGCCTAAATACCAACCGCGTCCTGAAAACCGCAAAGGATTATTCTCATTAGATAATTTATGGGATGGACTTGGCGCCTTAATAATTGAAAACCCCGACATTAAATATTTCTTCGGAAAAGTTACTATGTATCGTCATTTTAATTTGCTCGCAAGAGATTATATACTCTCTTTTATGCAGCATTATTTTAGCGATCCAGACCAACTGGTAACGCCCATACATTCGCTTCCCATCACAAGCGATGTAACAGAATTTATCAACGAGATAAAAAATCTTGATTATAAAGAAGGACACAAAATTCTTAATGTGAGAGTAAGAGCATTAGGAGAAAATATCCCTCCACTAATTAACTCTTACATGAACTTATCTCCTACAATGAGAACTTTCGGAACATCTTTAAACGAACACTTTGGTGATGTTGAAGAAACAGGAATCCTTGTAACGTTAAAGGATATGTATGAATCTAAAGTAGGCAGGCATATCAACACTTACACTAAAGGAAACTGATATTGAATGAAAGCACTATTTGTAAAAAGCTCTGTTCAACTAAGTCAGCTACCATCTTCCGAAATTCCTGAATTTGCTTTTATTGGACGAAGCAATGTAGGTAAATCATCATTAATTAATACACTCACAAGTTCTAAAGGACTCGCAAAGACCTCTGGCAGTCCGGGAAAAACACAAACCATCAATCATTTTATCATTAATGAAAAATGGCACTTGGTTGATTTACCTGGCTATGGTTTCGCAAAAGTATCTCAGGCTACACGCGCCGAGTGGGAGTCTTTAATGAAATCTTATTTCTTAAACAGACAGCAATTAATCACAACATTTGTTTTAATTGATATACGTTTGGAACCGCAGAAAAACGATTTAGATTTCATTGAATTTTTAGGAACGAATGGTGTTCCATTTTCAATTGTTTTTACCAAAGCGGATAAACTAACACCTAATCAGGCTTTGAAAAAAGTAAATGAATATAAATCTTCATTGTTAAACTCCTGGGAAGAACTCCCTCCTGTATTCGTCACATCAGCAACCAACAAGACGGGTAAGGATGAGCTACTGCAATATATTCAAGGACTAATCTGATTATTTTATAACCTTCGCTGCTTTTCCAAATTTATTAGCAAACTCACGCATTTCCTTCGATAATTCTTTATCACTCGTAGCGCGTTCATATGAATCAGCCATACTTCTAAGCGTTTCATAAGTAAAAAATTGCATCTCCTCAACTGTCATTTCAGTTGTCCACAAATCGATGCGCATAGTGCTTTTTTCAATTTTATCCCAAAAGGCTAACATCATCGCTTTAGATTCTTTCTTTCCATCTAGGCCCGAATCTTCCGCCATCCATTCAATTTTAACTGGGTGCTTTTCATTATTTAGGGCTACCTGAATATTAATTTCAGATTGCTTTGCTATCTCATTTGTGCTCATATTTATTATTTATAAAATGCACGTCAAAAATAAGCATAAACAACTATTTTAATCGATTATAACCTACTATTTAGCATACAAATTCACTAAATTCGCCTTTCATTTTATCAATAAATTAATTGAAAAAACTAATTGTAATATGGATTGTAATTTTAGTTGTCTCTTGCCAGACAACTCTTTTTGCGCAGTTCAGCAGAGGTTATCAAATGACTTTTGGTAAAAACAGAGTTCAATACACTGATTTTCTCTGGACTTTTTACCGATTTAAAAACTTTGATACTTATTACTACCTAGGAGGACAGGAATTAGCACAATATACAGGCAGAGTAGCTGAAAATGAAATTGCTGAAATTGAACAATTGTTCGATTATAAAATTAATGGCCGTTTTCAATTTATCATTTATAACAAGCTAACAGACTTTGAACAAAGTAACATTGGATTAGGATCAGAAGATTTAAATACTAACACTGGTGGACTAACGAAGATAGTTGGGAATAAAGTATTAGTTTATTACGATGGAGATTATCGTCACTTTAGAGCGCAATTAAGAGCTGGTATTGCACAGGTTTTAATCAACCAACTACTTTACGGAGGTTCGGTTAGAGAACGTGTTCAGAGTGCGGCTTTAATTAATTTCCCAGACTGGTATATTAATGGACTAATAACATATGTAGCTAAAGGATGGTCTCTTGAAAACGATAACCAATTAAGGTCGTTGATAATTGGAAAGGGTGTGAAAAACTTCAATACACTTAGCGAAATAAACAGCACACTTGCAGGTCAATCATTATGGAATTTTGTGATTGCAAGATATGGCCCTAGCACTGTATCTAACTTGATATACATGTCGAGAGTCAATAAAAATATTGAAGGAGGCTTTGTTTATGTTATTGGCTCTTCACTTAAAGAACTAAACAAAAACTGGAAAGAATATTACACGCAGGTTTATAAAAATGATGACTCCCTTTTTGTTGATATGGCTCTAAAACCATCTCTCGTTTTTAAAAAGACAGTAAAAAACATTACGCAATTAAAATTAAGTCCGGATGGGAATTCAATTGCTTATGTAGAGAATAATGCCGGCAAGTACAAATTGTTCACCTATGATTTAATCAGAAACAAAAGAAAGAAACTTTTAAAAGGTGGATACAAACATGAGAACATTATTATTGATGAAACTAATCCGTTAATAGCATGGCATCCTTCGGGAAAATTTATCGCATCCATATTTGAGAAAAAGGGTAAATATCGTCTAGACTATTTCGAGTTAGGAAGAAAGACAAAACATACATCGAGCAAGTTTTATTATTTTGATAAGGTATTAGATTTTTCTTATTCCTCAAATGGAAATGATATCGTATTGAGTGGCGTGCAGAAAGGACAATCAGATATTTTTATTTTTAATCCGAGAACAAAATTCATACGACAAATAACGAGTGATCGTTGGGATGATGCTGCTCCTAAATTTGTAATGAACGATCAATACATCGTATTTCAATCGACACGATTTACAGACTCATTAAAAACAACCAACTTTAAGCAAAAAGAAGAATTATTCACCTCTAAAACTTCCGATTTGTTTCTATACGATTGTTTAAATTTTTCACCTAAACTTATTCAGTTAACAAATACACCGCTTGTTAATGAAACTAGTCCGCTTATGATTGACAATGCGCACTTCATGTTCTTAAGCGATATATCAGGAATTAAAAATAGACAATTAGCTACGTTAGATAGTACAATTGCATATATCGATACTAGCATCCACTACAAGTATCTTGTTAATATTGAAAATATCAGCAATTATAAAAATGACATCTTACTGCAAGACGTAAATAGCAACAAGACAAAAAATGTTTTTATTAATCACAACAACTCACGTTATAGATTATATGTAAGTAATAATTCAGAATTAGCGAATAAACCTTCAGTAAAAATTAATAAAACAAATCAGCGTAAGCAACAAGATAAAGAAGTAATTCCAAAGGAAAGACAAAAAGACATTAATGCAATTATCGACCTCACAGAGATAAAGCAATCTACAATAAATACAAAAGATTCGAGCAAAGCATCATCTTCAAATTCATTTATTGCTGAATTTCCTAAGTATAAAAAAAGTCCCAATAAAAATTTAACAGCAATAGAAATTAAAAGCGATTCAACAGTAATGTCGAATGTAGATAGTGTTTTTTATAAGATGCCCAAGCAACGTAATTATGATATCACCTTTGCTCCTACTTATGTCCTTACACAATTAGACAATACCTTAATAAATGAAACGTACCAAACTTTTACAGGTGGTGCTGTTTTCTTTGATCCAGGTCTAAACGGATTATTTAAAGTTGGATTAAATGATTTAATGGACGATTATCGATTAGTTGGCGGAGTTAAACTTTCTGGTAATTTAAATAGCAACGAATATTATTTGAGCTATGAAAATTTAAAACATCAAACAGATCAGCAATGGAGTTTTTATCGTCAGTCGAGAGAAGAAATTTACACTTTTAATTACTTAAAAATCAATACGCATAATTTACGTTACGCTGTACGTTACCCATTTAATGATTTGACTTCTTTACGTTTTTCTGCATCGTTCAGAAATGATAGAATTGTAAATCTCAGTACCGATGTTACTAATTTACAGGCTCCAAACAACCATCAAAACTGGGTTAGCTCACGACTTGAATTTGTGCACGATAACACTATCAATACAGGCTTGAATTTATTAAATGGCATTCGATATAAGTTGTTTGCTGAGTACTTTAATCAACTCGACAGAAGCAAATCTGATTTAACTGTTCTAGGGTTAGACATTCGTACTTATAAAAAAATTCATCGTCAGATAATCTGGGCAAATCGTATTGCCGCAAGTACATCCTTCGGAAACGATAAATTGATTTATTATTTAGGATCTACTGACAATTGTTTTACACCAGTAAATAATTTTAATCAGAATATTCAAATCGATTATACAAAGAATTATGCATTTCAAACCGTAGCTTCTAACCTTCGCGGCTTTACGCAAAACATTAGAAACGGAAATAGCTTTGCATTAATCAACAGCGAAATAAGATTTCCCATATTCCAATATTTAATTCGTAAGCCAATCCGAACGGACTTTTTTAGAAACTTTCAAGTTGTTGGATTTGGTGATATTGGAACAGCGTGGACAGGCTCATCGCCTTATGGAAAAAACAATTCCTTATTTCAAGCAGATTATCCAGGAAACCCTATTAGCATAACAGTAACGAAAGATATTGAACCTATAGTTGGAGGATATGGCTTTGGATTAAGATCAAGAGTCCTTGGCTATTTTGTACGCGCTGATTGGGCATGGGGAATAGATGATGGCGTTACGCAACCACGATTATTTTATTTTTCTTTAGGACTAGACTTTTAAAATTAGAATTCATGATAAACCCTGAATTAATTCAAAAAATCGCAGAGAAAAACTTCAATGAAGTTTTATCGATAAGACGACATCTTCATATGAATCCTGAATTGTCATTTCATGAATTTGAAACTGCAAAATTTGTTGCTTCTAAGTTAAAAGAAATGAATATTTCATTTCAAGACAATGTAGCAGGAACAGGATTGGTCGGCATTATCAGAGGTAAAAATGATAATGGAAAAGTTGTTGCGTTAAGAGCAGATATGGATGCACTTCCAATTCATGAGGCAAACCAGGTTGACTATAAATCGACGAAGGATGGCGTAATGCATGCTTGTGGACATGACGCTCATACTGCATCTTTATTAGGAGCTGCGTCTATCCTAAATGAATTAAAAGATCAATTTGATGGTACAATAAAATTACTTTTCCAACCAGGAGAAGAAAAATTACCCGGTGGTGCATCTTTAATGATTAAAGAAGGAGCACTTGAAAATCCAAAACCTAATAGTGTAATCGGACAACATGTAATGCCATTAATACCTTCGGGAAAAGTTGGATTTAGAAGTGGAATATACATGGCGAGCACTGATGAGTTGTATTTAAAAGTGATTGGCAAAGGTGGACATGGAGCTATGCCTCATTTGAATATTGATCCTGTATTAATTACATCTCATTTAATTGTTGCTCTACAACAAATTGTTAGTAGAGTTGCGAATCCAACAATGCCAAGTGTATTGTCATTTGGTAAATTAATAGCGAATGGAGCTACTAATGTAATACCCAATGAAGTCTATATCGAAGGTACATTCCGAACACTAAACGAAGAATGGAGAGCAGAAGCACATCAACACATGCTTGATATGGCACATCAGTTAGTACAGTCAATGGGTGGGCGATTAGAATTCGAAATCAGAAAAGGTTATCCAGCATTAATCAATGATGAAGCTTTAACAGCCAAAGCAAAGATGAGCGCTATTGAATATTTAGGAAGTGAAAATGTATTAGATTTAGATATATGGATGGCGGCGGAAGATTTTTCATTCTACTCACAAGTAGCGCCAGCATGCTTCTATCGTTTAGGTACGCGAAATGAAAGCAGAGGAATTACAAGTAGTGTGCATACTCCAACTTTCGATATCGAAGAAGAATCGC
>JBJOND010000054.1:0-19846 GCA_046052065.1 Bacteroidota bacterium
TTTTTTTTGAAATCAATAGTTTTAGCCAGCAATTAATTCACTTATTTTGTAAGGATGAATTTAGCTATTGATCTTGGGAATACGGCATTAAAGTGGGCTGTTTTTGAAGATAAAAATTTGATTTTCAGAGGTAAATTTGGTTATTTGAACTTAATAGAGGACTTGAAGTCGCTCGATAAGTTTCAAGTTGCCAGGGTGGCCTATACAACAGTAATTGAAGTTCCTGAGGAACTAAATTATTTCCTAAGTCAGTTTGATTTTGTTTTACCAATCAACCAAAATAGTATATTCCCGATAGGTAATGCCTACGAAACTCCACAAACACTAGGTATCGATAGGATTATGAATGCAGTAGCGGCCCAAAGTTTATTTTCGAATAATAATGTGCTTGTTATTGATTGTGGAACTTGCTTGAAGATAGATTTTGTATCTTCTATAAATGGGTTTGAAGGTGGCGCGATTGCACCTGGACTAAATATGCGTTACAATGCACTGAATCATTTTACTCATCAATTGCCTTTGTTAGAACCTAAACAATTTAATAATTTAACAGGCAAAAATACCAGTGATTCAATTCACAACGGTGTAATGGTAGGCATGGCAAATGAAATAATTGGTGCTGTTAATGCATACGCTGAAAATTATCCGGATCTTAAATTAATTATTACTGGTGGCGACTATCTTTATTTTCAAGATATAATTGAAAAAAAAGCCATATTTGCAGAGCCAAATTTGACACTTATTGGCATCAATTTACTACTACTACATAATATCGAATGAGAAAGCTGCAAATTAAGTTTTTACCACTATTTATTTTATTATCACTTATTTCTGGGCTAACCTATTCTCAAAACAGTACGCTATCTCCTTACTCAAGATTTGGCATTGGTGATTTAACATTTAGGGGTTTTGCCTATCAAAGGGGAATGGCAGGTATGTCTTTAGGGTATACCAACCCTTCAACAATAAATGTCAATAATCCTGCTTCTTACGCTTATGATTCAATCATGGTTATGGAGATAGGGGCGAACGGTGAAGGCCTATTCAGTAAGCAAAATGATATTTCAACCTCTGGCTTAAACGCCGATCTTAATGCCCTGGCAATGGCATTCCCAATTGTCAAAAACAAATTAGGGTTTTCATTCGGAATAATTCCTTTTAGTAGCACAGGTTATAATATTATTTCAAAGAGTAGCATAGATACCTTAAGTACAAAATCTGATATTAATTATATATACAAAGGTACTGGAGGCTACACTAAATATTATATCGGCGCAGGAATAAAAATTACTAATTCATTATCAGTGGGTGTTAATGCCAATTATTTATTTGGCAACGTAATTAATCAGCGTAAGGAGGAGTTCACAAATAATATCTTCTTTAATACTAACTATCAGGATGAATTAAGTTTAAGTGATTTTTATTTTGAATATGGATTAAATTGGAAGCATTCATTAAAGAACGATAAGTCAATTGCGATAGGAATAACCGGTTCGCCTTCTCAAAAAATAACTGCAAATAGAAACATTCTTTGGCTGAATTATAAAAAAGCTGCTACTGGTTTTGATGTAATTAAAGACACTGTTTTTTTGTCGTTAGATAATCAAGGAGAAGTTATGTTGCCTTTAAGTTATGGAATTGGTTTTTGTGTTTCGAAGTCGAATAAATGGAACTATGGTGCAGACGTAAAAATTCAAAACTGGAGCGATTACGAGTCGTTTGGAGTGAAGGATAATTTGAATAATAGTTTTTCGTTATCGGCAGGAGGAAGCTATATTCCAAATAGCCTGCTTTCATCAAAATATGTAAGCCGCATTGAATATCGTTTTGGTGCGTATTACAACAAATCGTATTTGAATCTTAATAATAATAGCGACTTGAACGATGTAGGGTTATGCTTTGGCGTTGGATTGCCTATTAAAAGAAGTTTTCAATCAAAGGTGAATTGTAGTTTGCAATTCGGTAGACGCGGAACGTTAAGTGATAATCTTGTAAGAGAACAATATATTCGTTTGTCGATTGGACTTACTTTTAATGAAGTATGGTTCATCAAAAAGAAATATGATTAATTTTTAATCGCAATGGGATTTCTGAAAAAGCTTTTTTTGTTATTAATGATTTCATGGAGCTTTGCTTCTTGTGAAAATAATGAAAGTGAAATATCTCGAATAACAGCAAGACCAAATGATCCCGTTGAAGAAATTGCAGGATTACAAACAATATATAGTGATTCGGGTTCTGTTAAGGTCCTTTTAGAAGCACCTGTTATGAGAAAAGTCCTTGTTCCAAAGCAAATAACAGAACTTCCCAAAGGCATGAAAATAAGTTTTTATGATGCAGAAATGAATGTGATTTCCAGAATGAAATCAAATTATGCTATTCATTACGAGCAGGAACACAGATGGGAGGCAAGAAACAATGTAGAAGTTGTAAATTTAAAGGGTGAGAAGCTGAATACTGAAAAACTTATATGGGACGAACGGGCAAATAAACTGCTTTCAGATAATTTTGTTAAAATTACAACTAGCAAAGAAATTATCATGGGTAATGGTTTTGAAGCTGATCAGGATTTTAGCCATTATAAAATCTTTAATGTAACAGGTCATATTACACTTAATCAATGAATATCTACCGACTGCTTGAGGTTTGCTGGTTAATTCTGACTTTATTGGCAGTATCGGTGGGTATATTTAAAAGCCTTACGGAATCTGCATTGTCAGGACTTTGGTTTTTTTTATTGGCATTTTTCACAAGTATTTTTTGGATCGTACGCCGATCTCAAAGTGCAAAAAATGAGTCGGAAACAGATAAATAGCCCTATCTTTTCTAATATTACTTAATTGGATGCTTTTATCAATAAATAAAGAGTTGTATATTCGCAACCTTAATTACAGAATTAAATAGATTATTATGGCAGTTATTGAAAAAATAAGAAGTAAATCAGGTCTTCTTATTGGAATTATCGGGTTTAGTTTAGTAGCATTCGTTTTGGGTGATTTATTCTCATCAAATAATGGGCTTTTTGGTGGTTCTGATAATGCAGTCGGAATTATTGGAGGTAATAAAGTCGATTTGATGGACTATAATACACGAGTAGAAGAGTATGTTGAGAATTATAAAACTCAAACGCAAAATCAAACAGTGGATCAAGCTACAATGGATCAAATCAGAGAACAGGCTTGGAATAAGTTCGTTAACGATTTTGTTATGGTATCCCAATACCAAAAGCTAGGTTTAACATGCTCAGCTGATGAATTATTTGATATGGTTCAGGGTAAAAACATCGATCCGCAAATTCGTCAGGCATTTACTGATCCAAAAACAGGTCAGTTTAGCCCATCAGGAGTGATCCAGTTTTTGAAAAACAAAAACAATGACCCAAAGGCTGCTGAACAATGGGCTGCTTTTGAAAAAGCACTTAAAGAAAAGAGAATTGCTGAAAAGTATAATGAGCTTGTTAAGGGTGGATTGTACGTTACAAAAGATGAAGCAAAAGATAATTTCATTGATATGAACAGAACAGCTTCTGTTAAGTATGTAATGATTCCATATGCTTCGATAGTTGATACAACAATTCAGGTTTCTGATGCTGACTTGAAAGCAGTTTACAATGAGAATTTGAAAAAATACAAGCAACAAGATTCGCGCTCGGTAGAATATGTTGCATTTAATGTAAAACCGTCTGATGTGGATATCAAATCAGCATCTAATAATTTTTCTAAATTATTAGAAGAGTTCAAAACATCTTCAAATGATTCAGCATTTATTGTAGCAAACTCAGATCAGCCACTTGATAATACTTACCATAAGAAAGGAACCTTGCCATTTAATATTGATTCTGCAATGTTTTCTGCAGCTGTGGGAACAGTAATGGGACCGTATGATATGAATGGCGAGTATTCAGCTTCTAAATTGGTTGCTGTAAAATCTATGGCTGATTCAGTTAAGGCACGTCATATCTTATTAAAAGTTGAGCCAGGTAAAGTGGATGCTGCTAAGGCAACAGCTGATAGCATCATCAAAGCAATTAAAGGCGGAGCGAAATTCGAAGATATGGCAACTAAATATTCAGTTGATCAGGCTGCAAATGCTAAAGGTGGAGATTTAGGTTGGTTCAATTACCAAATGATGGTTGCACCGTTCAGTGAAGCATGTTTCAGTTCTTCAAAGGGTTCATTAATCACTGTAGAAACACAGTTTGGTTTGCATGTGATTGATGTAACAGATATGAGTGCAGCTTCTAAGCAGGTAAAGGTTGCTACATTGGTAAAGAAGGTAGAACCAAGTGCTAAAACAATTCAAACAATTTTTACTAAAGCAAACGAGTTTGCAAATAAATTTAACACCGCAGAAGGATTTGATAAAGGAATTAAAGATCAAAATCTGACCAAATTAGCTGAACAAAATATTCAGGAAAATAATCGTCAGGTTGGTGGTTTTGAAAATTCTCGTGAACTAATCCGTTGGTCATTCAAAGCAAAGATTGGCGAAATTTCTAAGGCATTCGATTTTGGTAATACGTATGTTGTTGCCAAACTTACTGATATCCGTGAGAAAGGAACTGCAACTTTGGAGCAAGTGAAAGATCAAGTTACAATGGATGCACGTAAAGAGAAGAAAGCTCAAATGTTTATTGATCAATTGTCTAAAGCAGGATCATCAAATATTGATGCTATTGCGGCTAAGGTAAAGCAAATAGTACAGGCTGCTGATAATGTATCGTTCGCATCTCCTTTCTTAGGTAATGCAGGATTTGAAGGATCAGTAGTAGGTAATGTAATAACCCTTAAAGCAGGTCAAGTATCGAAGCCAATAAAAGGAAATGCAGGTGTTTATGTTGTTTTAGTAAGCAACTTTAATGAACCAACATTACCAAAAGAATTTAAAGAGTCTGCTAACCAATTGAAAATGCAATTACAAAGTCGTGCTCAGTACGAAGTTGAAAATGCTTTAAAAGAAAAGGCAGATATTACTGATCACAGAGGAAGATTCTATTAGGATTTTCAAACAAAATATAAAAGGGAGAATAATTTATTCTCCCTTTTTTTATTTCCATAAGTTTTTATACTCCAGCTTGACTTTGCCTTTAAAAAACAGCTTCGTGCTTTCGGCAAATGCAGCGGTGTAATCTGAAACAAAAAAATGATGCTTTGTCTTTTTACCAGTGTTTAATAATGCGTTTGCATTTAAAATTTCTTTAGTATGGTTTGCAACAATTCCAGCCGTATCAAATAAGGTTACTTTGCCTTTGTAATACTGTTCAATTTCAGGTTTAATTAATGGATAATGTGTACAACCTAGAATTAAACTATCCACACCTTTTAATTTCGGACGAGATAGGTAGTCGTTGATAATTGTCTTCGAAATTTTATTGTTAAAAAATCCTTCTTCAATCATCGGTGCCAGAAGTGGGGTCGCTAATGAAGCAACTTGTAATTTTTTATTTTTTGATTTAATTTTTTTAGCATAGATATCAGTTTTTATGGTGGCTTTTGTTCCAATAACGCCAACTGATTTTAACTTAGGTTGAGTACTCACAAAATCAACAACTGGGTCGATTACATTTATAATAATTGATTTCGTGCCTATGTGGTTTTTGATCAATTCATATGCAACAGATGAAATACTGTTACAAGCAATCACAATTACTTTACAATTGTATGTCATTAAAAAATCACTGATCGCAATGGCCCATTTCTGAATAGACTCAGGCGATTTATCTCCATAGGGTAGGTGGGCAGTGTCGCCAAAATAAACGATTTGTTCATTAGGCATTAACTTATTAATTGCACTTGCAACTGTTAACCCTCCGATACCTGAATCAAATATGCCTAAGGGCCTTGAAGCATCACTTTTTTTCTTTGCCATATAACAAAATTGATAAAAAAATAAAAAGCCCCGAGGATTAATCGGGGCTTTTATTAACTATTTAATTTTACTTATTTAATGCCAAGTTTTGCTTTTACAAGAGCTAAAATATCATCTGATTCCTGAGCGAAAAGTAAATTACCCTGTGCACTATCAAAGATATATGAATATGCTTTTTCTTTTGCTACTGCATTGATAGCATCTTGAGCCTTTTTAATAAGAGGAGCCTGAAGTTCTTCCCTTTTCTTTTGAAGCGAAGCTTGAGCAGACTCTTCAAATGATTGGATTCTTTCTTGTAAATCCGAAAGCTCTTTTTCTTTTGCTTGTTTAATCGGTTCCGCCATCGATGATTCTTTCGATTTATAATCAGAATACTTTTGGTTTAATTCAGCATTCATAGACTTAGATTGAGCCTGCAACGATACAATAAATTTATCCAATAATGAATCTGCAACTTTTGATTCTGGCATAATCGCAAATAATTCATTTGAATTGATATGGCCAAATTTTAATGTTGATTGAGCGTTACAAAAATTAGTTAAACTTAAGAATACACCAAACGCAACTGCAATTAATTTCTTCATGATTTTACTTTGTTTTTTATGATTGATTATTTTTTATCTAGTGAACCACCTTGTGTTGATTTGCTATCTGAATTAGAGCCAGTACCACCTGATTTGCTTCCTGCTTTATAACCCATTGATGCTAGTACTTCATCGCTCTTATCATATTTTGGGTTCGTATAAAGCATGGTTAAGTCGCCTGATTTATCAAATATAACGGCATAACTTTGATCAGTTGCAATCTTCTTAACAGCATTATAAATTTTATCTTGAAGTGGTTTAATAAGTTCTTGCTTCTTCTTAAACAATTCACCTTCGTATCCAAATTTTGCTTTCTGAAATTCTTTTACCTCTTTTTCTTTGTTAGTGATTTCAAGTTCTCTTTTCTTTTTCATATCCTCTGTCAAGAGGATTTGTTCAGCCTGATAATCTTTGTAAAGTTTATCGATAATGGCATACTTGGCTTCTATCTCTTTTTGCCAGCTGATGCTAAGCTGATCTAGTTGCTGTTGTGCCGCTTTATATTCTGAAATATTATCTAAAATATACTGACTATCAATAAAAGCATATTTCTGTGCACATGCTGGTTTCATTGCTATTGCAATAAAAAACACTAATAGGGTTACCAATTGTTTTTTCATAAATTTCTTTTTTTGAGGCACCTAATATTCGTGCCAAATTTACCAATTTATTTTTAACCTGAGAATAGTAATTAGAATTGTTGTCCGATTGTAAAGTGAAAGTTGGACCCACTATAAAATTTACTGCCGTCTACGTCGTCAAAGCCATAACCCCAGTCTAAACCTAGCAATCCGAACATAGGTAAGAAGATTCTTACACCCATTCCTGCGGAACGCTTAAGAGAGAATGGATTAAAGTTTCTCATGCCTAAATAGTTGTTCCCACCCTCTATAAAACCGAGTGTATAAATAGTTGCTGAAGGATTTAGTGAAATAGGGAATCGTAGCTCGACTGTAAACTTGTCGTAAGCTGTTCCTCCGATATTGCTTCCGTTCACTTTCGGAGTAACAGAGTTATTATCATAACCTCTTAATGCAATAATTTCACGACCATCTAATGCAAATCCCGATAATCCATCACCACCTACGTAAAAGCGTTCAAACGGACTTTGACCAATGTCTTTGTTGTAAAATCCTAAAAAACCAAATTGTGCTCTACTAAATAGTACAAACTTTCCTACACTTTTATAACTGACCGCACTAAACTTCCATTTGTGATATTCGATCCATTTGTATTTTTCAGTGGCAGGAGCATTTTTATAATCGGTTTTTCCATCAATTATGGAAAAAGGAGGGGTTAATTGTATCGTAAAATTCAATTGCGACCCTGTTCTTATCCAAACAAATCCATCCACAGAATTTCTCGCAATTGTTTGTGAGAAACTAAGGTTATTCGATGATCCATCATTGAAAAGGAATGTGCCTGACCATTTATTCAATGAATAATTTTGAAAAGATAATTCGTGATAAAGTGTAAAATAATCATCTGGCCATTTTAATCTGCGACCTAGTCCAATAGCACCACCAGATATGGTTAAGTCTGAACGATTCTCGTCTGAAAGCTTTAAACCATCAGACTGAACTGAACGAAATGCAGAAACTGTTAATGAATTAGGTTTTTTACCACCAAGCCAAGGCTCAGTAAATGACATGTTATAGCTTTGGTAAAATCTACCATTCGACTGAAAACGAATGCTTAGTTTTTGTCCATCTCCCGAAGGAAGTGGTGTCCATGTGTTTCGTTTAGAAACATTTTTTATTGAGAAGTTATTGAAGGATACTCCTAACGTTCCAACTACACCAGCGCCACCACCCCAGCCACCAGATAATTCCAGCTGGTCAGATGGTCGTTCTTCAACGATGTATTCAATATCTACAGTACCTGTTGCAGGGTTGGGTTTAGGATTAACATTTAATTTTTCCTGGTCGAAATATCCAAGCTGAGCTAATTGTCTTTGTGTTCTAATAATATCTGAACGATTAAATAATTGACCTGGAAGGGTTCTGATTTCTCGAAGTATTACCTTATCATTTGTTTTAGTATTACCAGCAATCGTAATATTGCTTATAACAGCTTGCTTACCTTCATAAATGCGCATTTCAATATCAATCGAGTCACCATCTATTTTTACCTCCACTGGATTAATCGAAAAAAACAAATAACCATCGTCCATATAAAGAGATGATATATCTCTTCCACTCTGACTTAAATACAATCCTTCTTCTATTCGCTGCTGGTTGTAAATATCTCCTTTTTTGATATTTAATATCTCCTGTAATGCAGCCGTAGAATATTTAGTATTACCAATCCAATTTATATTTCTGATGAAGTACTTTGTGCCTTCATTAATTTTCACATATAAATCAATTGTTTTCTCATCATGCTTAACAATACTGTCACCAGTAAAAATAGCATCACGATATCCAAGAGCAGTATACTTGGCTAAAATTTTCTCTTTGTCTTTTTCTAATCCTTCTTCTGTAAATTTCGAATTAGTAAATATTTTATAAAAAGCTTTCTCTTTTGTTCCTTTCATTTTTCGCTTTAAACTCTTTTCAGGAAAAGCGCTTAAACCAATGAAGTTAACCTTGTTAATCTTTACTTTTTTCTTGTTAGAAATCGATATAATCATCAACTGTGAATTAGACCCTGATGTAGTGTCTTTTTCTGTTTTAACATTTACCTCCGTAAATAAATATCCTTTTTCAACAAAGTAATCTTTAGATAAATTTCTAGTTGTCTGAATCAAATTTTCATTGATGATTTTCCCTTTTACCAAAGAAAGTTTTTCTCTCAATTTATCAGCTTCTGATTTATTTACACCTTGAAAAGTAAACTTAGAAAGCCGTGGAAGTTCTTTAATTCTAAACTCTAGAAATATTTTCCCATCGATAATTTTCGTAACATAAATTTTTACATCAGAAAGTAAACCTTGTTTCCATAAATTATCAATAGAAGTTGAAAGTTTCTCGCCAGGAATCTTGTATTTTTCTCCAACCGATAATCCTGTAAGTGTGATTAAAACACTTTCATCTAAAAATTGAACGCCAGATATTGTGACACCACCAAGTTCATATTCTTTAGGATTAGAATAATCAATCATGTCCTCATCGCCATTAATTACAGTTTGAGCAAAAGTGTAATTGTGGCTTATTACTAAAAGCAGGAACAATAAAATATAAGATGAAATTTTTTGCATGTGGTTATTTAACTTGTTCCGATATCATTCCGAACCTTCTTTCTCTGTTTTGGTAATTATAAATTGCCTCATATAGGTCTTCTTTTCGGAAGTCGGGCCATAGTTTAGTAGTAAAGTACAATTCTGCGTAAGCTAATTGCCAAAGCAAGTAGTTGCTTATTCTAGTTTCACCACTCGTACGAATCATTAATTCAGGGTCAGGCCAGGCTGATGTTGTCAAATGTGACGAAATAGTATTTTCGTTTATTTCATCAATAGCTAGTTTGCCTTCTTTTACTTCATTAGCAATCTCGCGTACAGCTTTTGTAATTTCCCAACGAGAACTATAACTAAGGGCAAGCACTAATGTCATTCGGGTATTAACTGAAGTTTTTGCAATTGCTTTCTCTAGTTTTTCTTTTACGCCAGTTGGAAGACTATCTGTATCTCCGATTGTAGCCAATCGGATATTGTTTTTCATTAATGTTTCCGTCTCTTTTGAAATAGTTTGAACGAGTAAACTCATTAATGCATCAATTTCAAATTTAGGCCTATTCCAGTTTTCAGTGCTAAAAGCATAAAGTGTTAAAATTTCTACTCCTAATTCTGCAGCACCTTCAGTAACATCTTTAACGGCAGTTACGCCACTTTGATGACCAAATGTTCTTAATTTACCCTGTTGTTTTGCCCAACGACCATTGCCATCCATAATGACAGCTATGTGTTTAGGAATTTTCTCCTTATTGAGTAAATCTTTTGTAGACATTATTAATTTTAGAAGGGATACAAATGTAATAAAATGGAGGTCGTCACCGAGAAAAAAGTTTTAATTAACGACGGTTTAACGGCCAATTACCATAATTTAATTCTGAAAGGTCGGCACTGATCAATATAGTGCTTCGAAAGCGTGTAGGTAAACTGAACTCCGGTAAAGTGATACCAGTCACGATTTGTATTATCTCCTCGTTGTCGGCCGATATTACCATTATTGTTTTTTACAATTGATCTATCAGATAAAAAATAGGCTGTTTTGCCATATTCCACTCTAATTGCATTAGGGTCAGCATAAACACCACTTACATCATCAAGATAGTCGGTATAGGTTTTTCTAACAACAGATTCTAGAACCACACTCCATCGTCTGCCAATTTTCCATTTAAAACCACCACCAAATACAAATGCAAGATTAGTTCTTTTGTATAGCTTTTTATCAGGATTTGCCACTGTGCCTTGACCTTCAGTGCCTAACGGTTGAAGCTCAACATATCCACCATTGTAAAATGCTTTAGGATTGAATTTAAACACGGATAAACCTACCGACATGTATGGAGTAAAAATGGTAGACGGATTAGCCGTTTGATAAGGAAAAAAATTAAACTCAAATTGACCTGTACCCTCTAATATGGTGGTTTTGAAATTTAAATTTCTATTCTTGTTAAAAGGATCATCTGATTGTGAGTCATCGCCTTTTACATGACCGTAACTAATGGCAGTTTTAAATGCCCAATGGTTACTGTAACTCCTTCGATATAAAAATCCAAATCCAGGCAAGTTGTTTTGGCTAGCGTAGGTTGACTTTTGTAAGTCACCTTTATAGTTCATTACCCCAATCATAATTCCCATTTCCCTCGACTGGCCATAAACAGATGAGGCGAAGAGCGAGCCTATAAAAAATAAAATAATTACAATTTTCCTGAGCATTATTTCGAAACGGAATAAAAGATTGAAAATTGCGGTATTTATCTAGTTAGAATACAGGGAAGTTTGATCTTCCAGTTCTTAGTTTATAGTGGAAGCTGAACATCAAAAACATATACGAATCATTGTCTATCGCATCACCCCTTTGAGAGCCGAGATTTGTTTGCGGCGTTGACGAATTTAAACTTGGGTCTGACAAAAATCCAGCAATTGTACCATTAGCCTGACTGATAGCTTGTTTATCGTAATATGTTTTGCTTACATCATCGATATAATCAGTAAATGTTTTTCTAATTCCGAACTCTACTCCAATCCCCATTCTTCTATTGAAGAAATAACGACCTCCTATTCCAATAGGTATACAAACTTGAGTTCTGTTGTATTTTTTCCTTCCTTCGGATATTCCTTGTCCTTCAGTTCCTAAAGGTTGTAATTCATACCATTTATCGTTGTATTGTCCTTTTGGATTAAACTTAAAAACTCCAAATCCAGCAAAAACATATCCTTGAGCTTCAAACGAACTTGATCTTTTCACACCTCTTAAACGATAAATACCTCCTTGCCTAGAAGAAAGAAATGCATACTCAAAGTTAATATTGAATTCGTAAATGTTTGATTTGAAATTCAGATTACGATTATTTCTGAAAAACTCGTCCGTTAATTTATCATCACCTCTTACTTGACCATAGGTTGCATGTGAATGCAACGCGATTGACTCCGTTAACTTGTATTTTAAGCCTAATGTTAATGATGGTCGGGTTAATGAAAGTTCTAAATCTTTAAATCCATTGGTTCCTATTTGGTTTGCACCGCCTAAATCACCGAGGAAATTGGAAGCCCCAATACCTGCACTCCATTCGTAGCGGTAAGCTTTCCATCTAGAACGAAGACGTTGGGCATCCGAATTAATGTTAAGTGCGAAGATGAATACTAATACTAGAAGTAAATTCTTTTTCATAACTGAGCGACATGAGTCTTATGGACAAAAATAACATTTTCGCTCAAAAATCAGTCATTTTTATAAAAAATAGCTTCAATTCTATCACTAGTTTCTTGAGTCAAGTCCCCAATTCAGCTTCTTTCTTAAAGTATCAAGGAAATTATCATTGCCTATTCTCAATAAATTCATCGTAAAATCTGATTTTTTTATGGCCAATGATACGGAGGAGTCAATTGTAACAGACCTTGAATCTAAAGAGGCTATGAAATACTGAGATCTTCCCTCAACTTCTAATGAAATTACATTCTCATCTGAAACTACAATTGGTCTAACATTCAAATTGTGAGGGGCAATCGGTGTAATAACAAAGTTTTCGGAGTAAGGAGCGATAATGGGCCCGCCACAGCTTAATGAATATCCCGTCGAACCAGTCGGAGTCGCAATGATTAATCCATCTGCCCAATAAGAATTCAAGTATTCTCCATTGATAAAGGTGTTAATGATAATCATGCTTGAACTGTCTTTTTTATGAATCGTTAGTTCATTTAAAGCGTAATTTACATCGCCAAAAAGATTAATGCTGGAATCTAAACGCAATAATCTTCTTTTATCAAGGGTGAAATGACCTTTGAATAATGAATCAAGACATTGATTGATTTCTTGCGTCGAAATACTTGAAAGAAATCCTAAACGACCAACATTAATTCCTAAAACTGGTATGCCGCTATCTTGTACTTGAGTTAATGTGTCCAAGATCGTTCCATCGCCACCAATGCTGAATATAAAATCTACTTTGCCTCGTATTTCAGATCCTGAGTTATAAAGCTCAAAATGATTGAGATGTTTTAAAGCGGATTTTAACTGATTAAACAATGGTTGATAAATGATTGGCATTGCACCACGATTTAAAATCTCTCCGACAAGCTGTATGGCAACTTCATGGCTATTTTCAGATAACTGGCGGGCGTACAATGCAATCTTCATGATGTAAAGTTATAAATTCAATTCATGTTATAATTAAAATGCAGCTCCTATTCTGAAAAAAAATCCGGATTCTTTCATTCGGTTAAAGGCATATTCAAATCTGAAAACTAAATCATAATAAGTTACATAATCATATCCTATACCATATGAATACTGAAATTTATTTGAAAGATTATTAAATCGGTTGTAGAATTTGTCTTGAACATAACCCCCATCAGCAAATAAATTTAAATACATGGCAACAGGGATCTGATTGAATTTATCAGAATTTATAAATGAAGTTCTATACACTCGTTTTTTCATCAAGGTGTATTTAAACTGCGATTTCATCAAAAAATAATTTTGCCCATTCATTACATAATAATCATAACCTCTTATGTAATCTTGTCCGTAACCAATAGCTCGCTGATTAAAAAAAGGAGCTTTGGATATTTGTGTTATTCGACCTTTCGCCATTGCTGAAAAATGGAAATTATCATTTAGCTTAAAGTACTTTCGAAGTCCCGCTGAAATAGCCATGATTTCTGGTTCATTATTTAACGCTGCAAAACCACTTCTAAAAATATCAAACTCGAAATAGGTTCCTTTTAAAGCATATGGTTGATAGTCTCGTTTATCGAAACGATATCCCCACGAAAGTGTAAGGGCTTGCTGATAGGTTGATTGATTTACAAAGTAGGAAGGGTTTAACATAAGTACAGAATCAATAGTGCTATTTCTTCGGTAATCCAATCCCGTTATAAAGTAATTGTAAATTCCTTTCCGTTTATTGATTCTAACGTAACTAGAAAAATCTTTTCGGACATACAAATCTTCATTCTTATAAAATTTTAGTTTGTCTCCAACTACATCATAGGTTATTTCATGATATTGAGAAATGAGAAAACCTGCCGAAAATCCAATATTTTGTTTTCTGTTTATGTAAGGAATCGTATAGTTAATTCCCAGACGGTGAGAATATCCATAAACAAATTGAAGCTGTAAAATTTCATCGCGACCTCTGAAATTATCTTGCCTAACATACAAGCCATAATTTGTTCTGCTCAAATCTTTGTTTTGTGCCCATTCATTAAAGTTTCTATCTGCCAGTTCAAAAACAGGCATGGGCCATAAATACCATCTCTCAGAAACACTAATGTAAACTATTGCTTTTGTCGAATCTTCTTTAATGTAATTAATATCTACAAAATTGAACAGTCCGATGTTCATTAGATTTTCTTTACATCTAACTAGTACACTATCAAGATTGCTAACGGTATCGTTGCTACTAAAAGGAAGCTCTCTTAAAATAATTGATGATTTTGTTTTCTTATTGCCAATAATTAATATTTCCTTGATGAAAACAGTAGAAGTTTGAGCTTTTACAGCTAACGTACAATAAGAACTAAGTAATAAAACAGAAAGTAGTAGTTTGAAAATAATAGGGGATAAATTCGATCTCAAATCTGAAATTAAATATTTAAGTAATGCATCAATGAGTCATATCGATTTTTCAAATCGTCGTTAAACTCACTTTGTGAAAAAGATCCAGTAACATTATAATTATACCTGTAAAATGCCGCTAGTATTCTTGATAAATCAACTTTGTCAATTTTTAAAGTAATTTCAATTGTCTGCTGATTTTTAGTCGCTGAAACACTTGCACTTAAAATATGCCCTCCATCTGATTCAACAATCTGGCTTATCTGACTCATCGAATAATCTTTAAAGCCCATTTCAAGAATAATAATTCCACCAGGCATATAAACACTTTTACTCTCTGCAAAATAGGCAACTAAATCGTTAACTGTTACTAATCCTAAATAGTGA
Source organism: Bacteroidota bacterium (assembly GCA_046052065.1). Lineage (GTDB taxonomy): Bacteria > Bacteroidota > Bacteroidia > AKYH767-A > OLB10 > CAINEC01. Next base: position 15,062 of record JBJOND010000054.1, read on the forward strand.
TTGTCATCGTCAATAACGGGAACAAGGTCGAGTTTATTAATCGTAGCAATTTTTGTTAGTTCGTAAACGTGCTGATTATGAAATACGGAAATCTTAGAAAGATTGATATCAGCATCCTTTAAAGCTGTTTGCTTTAATTCAGGTTTTAATACTTCTGTTTTGTGAAGGATTCCTAGGTAGTTTGTACCATCAATAACTGGTAATGCATTAACGCGCAATTCATCCATCCATACTAATGCTCTCCCGCAGGTATCGGAGAGTTTTAATGGAGGGACACTATCAGTTATTAAATTAGACGCAAACATATGTTCTTTAACGATTATAAGTAAAAATTGTTCTCTTATTCGACAAACATAGTATTTTCGCCAAATAAATAGACTTTGTACATCGCTATTTTATCAACGAAAAGTAAAAACAGCTAAAGCCACTCTATCAATGACAAAATTAAGTGTCAATATCAATAAAATAGCAACCATAAGAAATGCTAGGGGAGGGTCCATTCCGGATGTAGTTAAAGCCGCACTTTTTATCGAGTCGTGTGGGGCACATGGCATAACAGTACATCCTCGACCTGACCAGCGACATATTACGTATGACGATGTTTACAATCTTAAAAAAGTATTGAAAACAGAATTTAACATCGAGGGTAATCCAACTGCTGATTTTATTAAAATTTGTAAGGAGGTAAGGCCTGCGCAAATTACGCTGGTGCCCGATGCTCCTGAAGTTCTTACTTCTAATGCTGGTTGGAATACAATTGCAAACAAGAATTTTTTAAGTGATACGATTGAGGAGTTAAAAACATTTGGAAGCCGAGTGTCGATTTTTATTGACCCCAATCCCGAAATGATATTTGCCGCAAAGGAAACAGGCAGTGATAGAGTTGAACTTTATACAGAGGCCTACGCGGCAAATTATTCTATCAATCGTGAGCAAAGTATAGCACCTTTTCGAAAGGCTGCAGATGCAGCAGTGCAATGTGGACTAACACTTAATGCTGGTCACGACTTATCGCTAGAGAATCTGAACTATTTTGTAAAGATTATTCCTGAAATTGCAGAAGTCAGCATAGGGCATGCACTCATTAGCGATGCTTTGTATTTAGGATTGGAAAATACCGTAAAAGCTTATTTGAAAGAGTTAGCATTATAACTATTCATTCTTGTTTCTTGGGTCGAAGACAAAGTTTTTGTATCCTGCTAAAACAACAATTCCATAAATAATCCAGGCTGTATATTTGTTCGTCTTGTCTTCAAACAAAGAAGTTTGTTGTAAGCTTTTAAAAACGTAAGTTGCAATAACAACAATTATCAAATAAAGAAACCAGTAATAAATTCTTTTGTTACTCATTGGATTATAAATTTCTAGTTTTGATAGTGTTTTTTACTTGCTCTAATTCTTGCATTAAATGCTGACTTACTTTTTTGTCGATGTCTAATGCAACATATCCAATGTTATTATTAGTTTGTAAATATTGTCCTAGAATATTTACTTTCATTTTTGAAAGCACTCCGTTGATTTCGCTTAAGACGCCTGGGACATTACGATGAATATGTAATATACGATGAGTGTTTTTTATCAATGGTAAATTGATTTCAGGAACAGTTAAACTTCCTAAGCTCGACCCTGTTTTTGCAAAAGTGATTAGCTTTTCTGCAACATCAATTCCAATCGCTTCCTGAGCTTCAATTGTGCTTCCACCGATATGAGGCGTTAGAATTGTATTCGGTAAATGCTGTAAAGGAGATATGAATTTATCTTTATTGGTCTTTGGCTCTTCAGGGAAAACATCAACAGCTAATCCTGCAATATGATTTTCTTTAATGGCTTGTTTAATTGCTACTGTGTCTAATACATCCCCGCGACTTAAATTGATAAGATGAGCACCTTTTTTCATCTTCTTTATTCGTGATGAATTAATAAGGTTTTTTGTTTCACTAATTCCAGGAACATGAAGTGTGATAACGTCTGATTTTTTCAATAGGTCGTCAAGTGACTTGCAAGATTCGGCATTACCTAATGCAAGCTTATTCATGACATCATAAAAAATCACTTTCATTCCCATCGCTTCAGCTAAAACAGAAACCTGTGATCCAATATGTCCATAGCCAATTATTCCTAAAGTCTTTCCTCTCAGTTCATAACAACCATCACTTTCTTTTAACCACTGACCTTTATGAGCTGCATTGTTTTTCTCCGGAATTCTTCTAAGCAAAGAAATGCAAAGACCAATTACTAATTCAGCTACTGAACGTGTATTCGAAAATGGAGAGTTAAAAACTGCAATGCCTTTCTCAGCAGCTTCTTTCATTTCTATTTGGTTAGTACCAATGCAAAAAGCGCCTATTGTTATTAATTTATTGGCATTTGATAATACTTTTTTTGTGATTTGTGTTTTTGATCGAATTCCTAAAATGGAAACATCGCTAATTTTATTAATAAGCTCTTTTTCACTTATGGAACCATTGATTATCTCAATGTTTTTAAATCCATTTTTTTGAAACAATTCAATAGCGGCTGGATGAACATTTTCAAGCAAGAGTACTTTCATGTTACAATTTTAATTTATTATAAAATGCAATGAACATTGTTGTGTATTTTTTTTGAACAATTCGAAGTGTCAAATCAATACTAAAATCTGATTTTAAATTTCTATTTTCAATTATCTTTGCAGGAAATAAAATAGTTTATGCTCACTCACAAGCCAATACGTCGCTTTATTACATTAGGTCAGTTTATCATTGAACGTCAATCGGATTTTCCGTTTGCTAAAGGAGAGTTATCTAGATTGTTACGTGATATCGGAATAGCAGCAAAATTGGTTAATCGCGAAGTGAATAAAGCTGGCCTTGCAGATATTCTTGGTGATATGGGTGAAACAAATGTACAAGGAGAAGATCAGAAAAAGCTAGATGTTTATGCCAATGATCAATTTATTAATGCGTTGCGTTCAGGTGGAGAGTGTCTTGCCGTTGCATCAGAAGAAAATGAAGATTTAATCGAGATTGAAAGTCCAGTTTCACAAAATGCAAAATATGTAGTTTGTATTGACCCTTTGGATGGTTCTTCAAACATAGATGTGAATGTTAGCATTGGAACTATTTTTTCTATTTATAGAAGAAAGTCGGATCGCACCGGTGCAACTACTATTGATGATTTTATGATTAAAGGAACAGAGCAAGTTGCGGCAGGATATGTTATTTATGGATCAAGTACAATGTTGGTTTATACAACTGGTAAAGGGGTTAATGGATTCACGTTAGACCCTTCTATTGGAGAGTTCTGTTTATCACATCCTGATATGAAAATTCCTGAAGATGGAGTTCTATACAGTATCAACGAAGGGAACTATACTCATTTTCCTGAAGGCGTTAAAAAGTATATTAAGTATTGTCAAGAAGAAGATAAAGCAACAAATCGTCCATATTCATCACGATATATAGGTTCGCTTGTAGCTGATTTTCATCGTAACATGATTAAGGGTGGCGTTTATATCTATCCATCAACAGGGAAGTCGCCAAAAGGCAAGTTACGTTTGCTTTATGAAGCTAATCCGTTAGCTTTTATTGCAGAGCAAGCAGGAGGAAAAGCAAGTAATGGTTTTGATCGAATTCTTGAAGTTCAACCGGAGTCATTGCACCAACGTGTTCCATTATTTATTGGTTCAAAAAATATGGTGGAAAAAGCAGAAGAGTTAATGCGAGTTCATAGCGCCTGATATTTTTGATTAGACTCAAAGGACAACACAACGAATATTATTTTGATGCATCTAGGCCACTGAAAAAGCCTGGTAAGTTCAGTACTGTATTTAAGGGTAAAAACAATTGCGGACAATCAGTTTTGATAAAGCGATTGAGTGAATGCAATGCTGAAAGTATTTATGAATCAACAATTACAAATCCATGCTTTGTTAAATCAATCGAACGTATCGAAGTAAACAATTATGTTTATTTGATAAGGCCATTTATAGAGGGAGTTAGTTTAAATGATTTGAAAAGTACAAATTGGTTTGCTTCAGAAAAAAAGATTTTATTTTTAAAAAGAATTATTGCTGAAATATCGGAAGCACTTGCAAGTCTACATAGACAACAGTTGGTTCATATAGATATCAGACCCCACAATATTTTAGTTAATGTATCAGATGATTCAGTGAAATCAATTGTTTCAATCATAGATTTGGATATGATTCGACCAATTAATTCTAATGAAGAGATAAAGCACTTTCCACTAATATATTCAGCTCCCGAATTGTTTCTCAAAAAAAACAAACTGATAGATGAAAGAACTGATATTTACGCGCTTTCTATCACACTCTATGAATTAATATTTAATAAGCGCCCATTTGTTCATGCAAATGCAGAATTGATTATGCATTTAATGTTGAATAAGAAATTAGATTATGTAAATAATAGAACTAATTCCTTAGTGGATATACTAAATAAGGCAGCAGGAAAAAAAGCTTTTAATTTGCCTCCATCATCTTTAGAAGAGGAGCAAGTGGAGGAGTTATTACTATCGGGTATGAATAGCCGTTATAATAATGTTGAGTCGTTTACAAGCGACTTGTTGAATACAATTAACTATGATAAAAGTTGGATAAGTCGATTAACGCAATTCTTTCAGAGCTAAATAAGTCATAAGACCCGCGCCAATTTTAAGCGATTCTTCTTCGATATCGAAAGTTGGAGTATGCACACTACTTGTAATTCCTCTGCTTTCATTTCGCGTACCTAAACGATAGAAGCATGCTGGCGCTACTTGTGAGTAGAATGAAAAATCTTCCGC
>JBJOND010000055.1:0-19646 GCA_046052065.1 Bacteroidota bacterium
ACCATCATCCCTTCTACCCGAGGTCAAAATCAATGAGAACTCGAGGCATAGCCTCGATAGTTGCTTTTTATGTGTTTATTTTTATTCATGCGAGCATGATTCAAGAAATCTAGGATTCGCGAAAGTGTAAATTTCGCCAGCAAAATTTCCTACTTCCGCGCCTCCCTTTTTACCCGAGGTCCAAATCAATCATGAAGGCCGTGCCTTTTTTTATTTAAGCAATTTAATTTCGAGTGAACTCGAATAAATTGCTAATAAATAAAAAACCCTGAGATAAATCTCAGGGTTCATGATTGATTCACTAGTGGTCTCGAAGGGATTCAAACCCCTAACCTTCTGATCCGTAGTCAGATGCTCTATTCAGTTGAGCTACGAAACCATTTTTCTTTGGGATTGCAAATGTAGAAAAAAAATATGTTTTATCAAGGATAGCGATAAAAAACTTCGAATTAATTTGGTCGCACTACCAAATAAAAGCCATCGATACTTTCTATTGTAACAGAATAATTGGCAGGAATTGCAATGCTTGTCGATTTTGCATAGTATTTCTGCCCTTTATACTTTAATGAGCCATCCATTTTAAGTGAGGTAATGGTACTTGCCGAATCACCAATTTTTACATTTGATAAGTCAGTCTGGAATCCAGAAAACGACGACCACCATGTAAATAATTGCGCTCTGTATTTTGTCCATAAGAATAGTAGAGTAAGGGCGTATGCAATTGATAAAATCAATACTCCAAACTTTCCGATATAATCGGCAATCCATATACAAGCTAAGAAATAAACGATGATAGAAAATGCCAGATATCCCTTAAAAGAATTCTGCGCAGCATACATCAAGAAACAAAGAAAACTAACAACAATTAGAGTAAGTGAAAATACGATTGAAAAATTCATTATTCAATGGTCGCGTTTAATCCACGATCGATTAATGCCTCTTTCATAGGTTTTAGTTTATCCATGCTCCCTTCTTTAACGGAGCATTTACCCTTGTAATGCACAATAAAACTACATTGTGTTGCTTGCTCAGGATGGTGATCGCAAACAGAAATCAAAGAGTCAATAACCCAATCGAACGTGTTGTGGTTATCGTTGTATAACACAATCGACTTCGACTTGTCGGTTACCGTTTCAACTAACAACTCTTCTTCTACTTCGGGAGATAAATGAAAATCTACATTCATAAATGACCTGCTTTTTTGTAAATATAAAGTGAATTTTAATGTCAAGCTAATAAACGAATAAAAAATCAGTTTATTATTTCAACAGCAAGTTGTTAAAATGTAATGAAGCGATGAACCACACGACCATGTTTTTCTTTTAAGGTCTTGCATTTACGAATGGCATCTGAACCATTGCTGACTTCTGCCTTTTTGAATTCGTTCAAGTATTTTTTATCTAAAAACGAGAACCACAATTCTACTTCTTTCGCTGAGTTATCAAACTTAGCAGGCAATGAAAAATAAATACTAACGGTTTCTTGAGGAGCCAACGACTTAGTAGCACGGTATTTTTCAGGATTTAAGTCGTCAGAAGTTTTTCCTAAACGAAGTACCACTTTTTGTTTCGTACCTTTTGGTTCATCCCATTTATATGCATTAATAAATGGCGGAAATTGTGCCTCCTGTGCATGCAAAACAATAATACTATCATTGCTGACATTAGTAATCTTTAACGCATATACACTAAGAGTTGAATTACCTTTTATAAATAATCGCTCTACACTATAATCCTGCGCAACTGCAGACCAAGTGCAGAAGAATAAAAACAGGATTAGTAAACGGATTTTCATGGTTCAAATTTAAACGATAAAATGAGCTAAAAGATACATTCAATAAAAAAGGCCTTTCGTTTCCGATAGGCCTTTCTAATCTATATTCAACAAAATTACTTTGCTGTGTTAACTTTTCTTTCTTTGATACGAGCACTCTTACCGATTTGATCACGTAGATAGAAAATACGAGCACGACGAACTTTACCACGCTTGTTAACTTCTATACTGATAATCTTAGGGCTATTCACTGGAAAAATACGCTCTACACCTACACCACCAGAAATTTTACGGATAGTGAAAGTTTCTGTAGCTGCGCTTCCTTTACGTTGGATAACTACTCCTTGGAACAACTGCTCACGCTCTTTGTTACCTTCGATGATTTTGTAGTTAACCGTAATTGTATCTCCTGCTTTGAAATCAGGCCATTGCTTTAGTTCGATGCTGTTTTGTTCAGCTATTTGAAGTAAGTTCATGATGCTTATTATTTACCCACAATTTGGGGTTGCAATATTAACAAATTATCCCTTATAAAACACTTTTTTTTGAAAGGAATTTTCTGAAAAAAAAGGCAGACTGCTAAAAAACATACAACTTACTATAAGTCAATTATTTATACTTGATGTTTTATTCGAATTTGTTTATCAAATTAATTATTTTCGACGAACTCTTTCCATTTTTTTCCTAAAAACTGTAGGTCGTAACGCGTCTGAACCAGCTCGCGAGCCTCATTTCCCAATCGTTCAACCATGCCATTATCATTCAACAACTGAACAATTGCAGCAGCAAAATCTTCCGCCGTATCAGCAACTAATAGTTCTTTTTGATGCTGTGCAATGATTCCCTCTTTACCAATACTGGTAGTAACAATTGCTTTCCCCATCGCCATTCCTTCAATAATTTTAACCCGCATTCCACTCCCACTTAATAGCGGAACAACCATCACCTGCCCTTCATTGAAAAATTCACTTGCATCCGCAATATAGTCAGACACCTTTAATCGTTCACTGTTTAATTTCAATAAATCGGTTGGCATACCTTTCCCCGCGAGTCTCAGAACTGCATTACTGTTCTCTTTTATGACTAAAGGCCAGACCTTTTTCACAAACCACCTTATCCCCTCTACATTCGGAAGCCAGTCCATAGCACCGAGATGAAAAACAACCTGGTTATTCGGTTGCTGAATTATTGCGTAATCATTTGCATTAACACCTATCGGAAGGACCATCATCGATTTTCGGCACTGCATACTCGTTAGTATCTGCGCATCGTCCCACGTAAGTGGAAGTAACAAATCTACTTTATTCAAAATACGCTGCTCATACTTTTTTAGTTGCTTTGTCAGAATGTTCAGATATAATTTCTTTATCGGATTGATTGTGTTTTTTGCTAAACGCTGCCAGATTTTATACTCAATATTATGAGGGCGAAAAATGATTTTCGCTTTGCTAACTGCTCTTATTGCATCAATATAAGGAGCCATGTATAAACTTTCCAGCTGTACAACATCGTACTGGTCGCTTGATAAAACTGATTTTAACTTTTCTTCAAAATCGCTACTGATAAAACGTTTGATATTGTATGATTCTCCAGCAAGCAACGATTTAAATGCGTCAATTGGCTTGATACGATTATCGAGAAACACTCCTTCAATATTTGTTTTCGCTAAATAATCAGCTGGTAGTTTTTGTAAATCGACAGGATGCTTAATGGTATTAAACGTAAGTACTTTTACAGTAATCTCATTACTCCACCACGACTTCAGCATGTTATGCATTGCAATGCAACCACCATCACTAGGAGGAAAAGGAACCTTCAAACAAAGTTGTAATACCTTCAATCTATTTGTCCCCCTTTGCTTTTGATTTTCCGAGCATCGCAATGATTTTCCTTCCGTAATTCCTATATGCATCCCTATCAAACAAAGCAGAATCATGCGTTGCTTTATAAATTAAAAACATCCCGATAGGTAAAAGCACAAACGCTGAAAGCCACATTCCTGTTAGTGGAGTTATTACTCCTTCTTTCGACATTTTTTCTCCCGTAATACTCGTAACATGATAAATCAAAAAGAAGATAATAGATATTACTAACGGCAATCCCATACCGCCCTTTCGTATGATTGCTCCTAGTGGCGCACCAATAAGGAATAAAATAAAACAAGCTGCCGACAAGGTCAACTTACGATGCCACTCCACTTTGTATTTATTGATGTTATAATATCTCCCATCTAAATCTTCATAGGTTCCATTCATATAGGCCTGTATTGAACGCGCCTGATTCATTGCATTTTCGTAAGCCATTGTTTGATAAACTTTATTGCTATCAGAATACACATTCACCGTATTAATAGTTTTCACTTTCGAAAAAACATCAACCGTATCACGTACAAAAAAGAAATAAGGCTTTAAGTTATTATTGACATCTTTCAATCGTTTAATCAAATCTGTTTGAAAGGTATCAACTGATGCATCGAGTTGTTTCATCGTCATCATTTGATGTCCGCCTTTAAAAAGATCTTCATTTGTTCTATTCAACTTGAAAGAAGATAAATCAAACCTAATTTTATAAGAATCGAACGAATTACGCATCAATGGGTGATGATCAAATCCGTTTTTAATTTTATTCTGCTCCTCGTAAACAGCTCCTTTGTTAAGTGTCAGAATTAAATATTTATCCTTGTTAGCAGTTTGCATCATACCTGATTCCGCAATCACCACTTTTTTATTTCCATCGCCAGCGGTATGATCATAAATCATTACGTTGTAAAGTGTTTTACCATCCTTACCTTTCTTTCCAACCTTTATACTATAGCCATCTAATCCATTGTAAAACGCTCCTTCACGAATTGACAAAGAAGGCTTTTGCTGTCGGATATCATAGAGCAGACTCCCCATCTTCAAGTTCGTATAGGGTAAAACGTTATTCGAAAAAAAGAAGGCTCCAATGCTAATAAAAAACGCAATCAGAAACAAAGGGCGCATCAAACGTTGAAGTGAAATTCCGGATGCCTTCGCTGCTGTAATTTCAAAATGCTCGGCCATATTCCCGAAGGTCATAATTGAAGAAACGAGAATAGCGAGTGGTAATGCCAAAGGAACTAAGTTAGCTGAAGTATAAAACAACAACTCTCCAACTACCCAAGGCTCGAGCCCTTTACCAATTAAATCATCGATGTATTTCCAAAGAAACTGCATCAACAACACAAACAGCGAAATAAAAAATGTCAGGATAAATGGTCCGACAAATGAAGTTAAAACAAGCTTGTGTAATTTTTTCACTTTTACTATGATGGATTGCAAAGGTAATAGATGTTGCTTAACGACTGAATTAATCAGAATAAAAAAGTGAGACTGCAATTTGACTTACAATCTCACTCTATAACGTAGTAGTATTATAAACTACCAACAAACATTTTCAACTGCTGAATCTGAGACTCCCACAATCTGATTTGTGTTTCGCGCTCTCCCTTCAATGCAAAATCAGTGATAATTAAAGCTACATCTGCAGTTATATCATCTTCTTTAATTTCGAATTGGAAGTATGTACCGTCGGTATCCTCCAACCATTGAAAGCGAATCAAACGAGGTTCTTGCATTGCAACCATTTTCGCCTGAGATGAACCCTGATCCCAATAGAAAGTATAAATATTATCTTTCGTTTGAACTTCATCAGCAAACCATCCTGCTAATCCACTTGCATCAGAGATCGTATTAAACAAAATTTTTGGTGAAGAACGAAACTCAAACTCCAAGGAATATTTCTGCTTAAGTGTGTTAGTAGGCTCAACTAATTTAATCGGAGGCTCCTTGTGTCTGATTGGTTTTGGAGGAGGTGAACCTGCTTGCAAACGCGGACGAACTTTGGATAAATCCATTGTTTCTTCCAGCTCCTTAATAGCCTTCGCTGCTTTTGCTTGCAATGGCTCTACTTTCTCTTCTGTTGCCGGCTTTCCTTTTGATTTTGTGTCTACTTTAGAAGAAGCTTGTTTATCAACTGTCTTCGCATTTTTTGCTACAACTTTTACTTTATTGTCAGCTACTTTACTTTCGATTACCTTTTCTGCTTTTTTATCTATTGGTTGTTTAACTGTAGCTTGAACCACCTCTTTTTTCACAACTGGCTTTTCTGCCGACTTTTTAGCAACAGGTTTGTCAATTGTCTTTGGAACTTGTTTCTTTACTACTGCTTTTGCAACTGGCTTTGCTGTTTTAGCAACAACCTTACTTTTAGGCGCAGGTTTAGTAACTTTCTTCACCGCTTGAGGTGTTGCCTTTTTTGCAACCACTTTCTTTGTTACCGCTGTCTTAGCTACTTTCTTTACCACCACTTTATTTTTAGCAACCGGCATTGTTACTTTCTTAACCACCTTTTTAGCAGGAGCCTTTTTAGCCACTACTTTTTTTGCAGCAGGCTTTTTCTTTGCCGGGGCTTTACTTACTTTTGACTTCGTTGCTTTTTTATTAGCAACTTTTGAATTCTTCGCCATAATGCGAATAGTTTAAAGATTTATATAATTTTCTATAATGACGGAGTGAAATATAGCTAAAATTCAATAAGTTCCAAGAAAATCTACTAACAATCAATTAACATGTTCAATAAATCCAATTTACGAGATAAAACAGGCGAATCTTACCCTCCATTATTGTGGATAATTTGTGTTTTATTGGGGATTACCGGAGCCTTTGATTCCCAAATTGGGTCAATTTACCACATGGTAACGGATTCATTGCTGTTTGGCTCAGCCTGGTTGATTTTGATTGGTTTGTTTTTACTTTTTATGGCGCATAACGATACTATCGACCTTCAACAAAACTCGAAAGTGGGAATCTATTCAGCTATTAATCATCCGAAGTTATTTGGTCAATTTATTTTGATTATTGGTTTGGCACTTCAGTCGATTAACACCATTACAATAATTACGACCATAATTACATTCGTATATTATAACAAATGGCTTATTACAAAAAACTGGAAGTCGATTTTTACTTATAAGTCGTATTTTCGATTTAATATTTTTAAAATGACTGATAACAAAAGAGGACTTTATTTTATTAGTTCATTGAAAGCAACACTCCCCTATTTGATTTTTTCGAGTATTTACCTTATGATTGTAATTGAGCTGCGAAATAGAACAATTGGAAGGTCGTTAATTGAGTTGTTCTAATTATTTACATTTAGTATACTAAATAGACAATTCAAGAAGTTATATCTTCGCAACTACCGAATATTTACCGTGACTTCAACTACCATAAATTCGCGTTACTTCAAATTCCTTAGTAAAAAGGTGCTGGTTATTATTTTCACAAATCTGATAATAATTACAGGCTGTGTTTTGTACTACAGCGACTATCAAATTAATCATTTTTCAAAAGGCAGAATTTATTCCGACTTAAATGAAATCCCTAAAAACAAAGTAGGACTCGTACTTGGAACCAGTCGACATATGAAAAACGGGCAACCCAATCCTTTTTTTTATAACCGAATCAAAGCAGCTGCATCATTATTTTTTTCAGGTAAAATTCGATATGTACTAGTAAGTGGCGACAACCGTTTTTACACTTACAATGAACCACGTGAAATGAAACGAGAGTTGATAAAAATGGGGATACCTGATTCATCTATCATTATGGACTTTGCAGGCTTCAGAACATTGGATTCGGTCGTGCGTTGTAAAAAAGTATTTGGACAAAACGAGGTCACCATTATATCTCAGGAATTTCATAACGAACGTGCTTTGTTTATTGCTCATTATTACGACATGAATGCTATTGGCTATAATGCAAAAGATCCTGGTCCAGAATATTCACTGGCTATAAACATCAGAGAATATTTTGCGCGCACAAAGGTTTTTCTCGATTTATACATCTTGCATAAATCACCTTATTTCTTAGGGAAAGAAGTTAAAGTTGGTAACAACTAATATCCACCAGAGCGCTTACGAATAAACCACTCGGTAGCAGCGAGTAAAATCAACACAAAAAACACCCAAGGAAAATCAATCATGTCTTCCATTTTCTTTCTGGTAAATGACATTGGCTTCAAATCTTCCTGCTTTTTCAAAACGTTAATCAGCTCCTGATAATTTGCCGATAAAAACATCTTACCACCACTTCTAACAGAAATTGAATTTAACAATTGGTGATTAGCAATTGTATTTACAGTTTCTAACTGCAAGGCATTAACGCTAAACTCTCCTGAGCGATTAAAAAGTTTATCGCCTAACTTAACCTCAGCTTTATAAGTGTATTTTCCAACAGGGAATTGTCCTATGTTTAACGTATATGCTTTCTCTGTCCTTGAAAGCACATATGGGAATTGCTTTTTATTCTGATCAATGATGGTAATCTTTGCTTCGGGAACATTCGTCAACTGACCACTTTCATTGTATAGCTCCGCATCAAAAACAACAGACTCATTCTCTTTAAATGCATTTTTAACATTCACTTTGAACGGCGACTTATCATCTTTCACACTAAGATACTGAACCGTTTTAAGAATTAATTCATTGCTTAAATCATGATTGCCATTTGTATTATAATCGGCCAATCGCCAGCGCCATAATCCTTCGCCACCTAACACCACCGACTTATAATTTCCTTGCTCATTAAAAACCATCAAAGGTTGATTAGTAACAATACTTCCAATTTTCTGGTTCAGCAGTACAGATGCACCAGCCTTGATTGAATATACTCCGAAAGGCGAAGTCAACGGAGGCCATTCCTTTATTTTATCCGTCAACAATTCAGAAAAAGTAAATAGCGAAAATGCATTCGATACGCTCGGATATACATCTTGCATACTACCACGATTATTGGCTACTTGTAATCCAACAGATAGATTATTTAAGGTATTGATATCCGTATTAGAACTCAATATGAACCATAGTGGAACGCCAGCGTTTTTTAAATTATCGATAAGACTGGAAGCAGCGTTGTTCTTTGAAGGGAATCCATGTAAAACGCAAAGGTTATAATCACTTACACGACCAGTAAATTCAGCAACAGGCGAAGAAATCACCTCGTAATTAATGCTTGATTCGATAGCATTCTTTAATGCAGCAATATCAGGATTAGGTGCTGAAGAAAGAATTAATACTTTTTGTTTGTTCTCAATTACATTGATGAAAACATCCGTTGTATTATTTAGGTAAGTGACTTCTCCATCTAATTTATTTATCGAAATTCGGTAACGAAGAATCCCTTTTTTCTTAGCATCTAAAAACAAAGGAACATTCAATCTGAAATCACTTGATGTAACAGATACCGTTTTCGTAAATACCACTTGCGTAGTATCTTCGGTAACCGTCAGCGAAAGATTATTTCCAGCACATTGCTTTGCATCTAACAAAATCTCTATTGGAAAACTGTTTCCTAATAAAGCTACTTTATTAATGTTCACTCTTGCAATAGCTGCATCTTTACGAACGGTAGTATCTCCAAAAGCAAGCGTATAAATAGGTGCCTTAATTCGATCAGGACCATAAACAGGATTGCTTCCTTCGTTATAAATCCCATCGCTGGCAATGACGATCGCTCCAACATTTCTATTCGCAAATTTAATGTCGATAGCATCGTACAGCGAAGTAAAATCTGTTGCCTTATCTGTAAACGATTCGTTCGTGTTTTCTCTCACATGATCACCGAATGAAAGTAATTTCAAATCGTATTCAGCAGGTAAATCAGCATTTGAATTACCGAGGAATTTTTTAATCGTTTCAATTACTGCAACTGAATCTTTCGTGTTCGCCATCGACTTACTTCTGTCGACAGCTACAATTACTATTGGACGTTCTACTTCGCGGGTAATCACTTTAAGCATTGGTCCTAGTAAAAGGAAGGATAAAAAACTAATGAGTAAAAAGCGAGCTCCTGTTACTGTATAAAACAATGCTTTGGGTAAATCCTTTGCGTAAGTACTATTTCTATAAAGCAGATAAGTAAAGAATCCTCCTAAGGCAAGGCAGACAAAAACAAATGCAATTGAGTATTCTGTTATGATTGATATTCCCACTTCTTTCTAATTAAATAATTCCGTCTTTGATTGTCAATTTTCGATCGGCCATATCTGCCAATTCATTGTTATGTGTTACAATAACGAATGTTTGATTCATTTCGTTTCTTAATTCGAAGAACAATTGATGTAATTGTTTCGCATTATTTGAATCAAGATTTCCCGAAGGTTCATCAGCAAGAATAATTGCAGGATTATTTATCAATGCTCTTGCAATAGCCACTCGTTGCTGCTCACCACCTGATAATTCAGAAGGCTTATGATGAATACGATCAAGAAGCCCCATTCGCTTTAATAAATCCTTAGCTCTTTGATCGGCTGTCGATTCTTTCTCTCCAGCAATCCAAGCCGGCATCAGCACATTTTCTATGGCCGTAAATTCGGGTAATAACTGATGAAACTGAAATACAAAACCGATATGCTTATTTCTGAAATCAGATAATGCTTTCCCTCTTAAACCTGATAAATCTTTATCATCAATAATCACTTGGCCTTTGTCCGCCTGATCAAGTGTTCCGATGATATGCATCAGCGTACTCTTACCTGCCCCACTCGCTCCTACAATGGAAATAACTTCTCCCTTGTTAACCGACATACTAACGCCTTTCAATACAGGTAAGTCCCCGTATGATTTAAAAACATTTTTGACTTCAATAATAGGCTGGCTCATTCGAAAATTTCAATGGCTAAATATAAGGGAATGAATAATACGAATGTGAAAAACCCAAAGCGATTTTTCAACGAATCTGCTCTTACTAACGCTGAAAAAAGGAATCGGAAAAATTCAATAGATACACCTTTTTTGAAGCTCTTGTAATGGCAGTGTAAAGCCAACGGAGATACTCAATGTTAAACATATCCTCTGTGAAATAACCCTGATCGACAAACACCACAGGCCATTGTCCACCTTGCGATTTATGACAAGTAACTGCATACGCAAATTTTATCTGCAGCGCATTGTAATAAGGGTCCTTACGAATCAGCGCACTTCGTCGACGCTTATCTGGCTCTTCGGCAGCATAGTAATCCTGTAAGGCATTATAAAGTTTATTCTGCTGATCCTTTGTTAATGCAGGTGCTTCGCTACTTAACGTATCTAACAACAGATATGCTTCTATTGCGGGTTCATCGGGATAATCGTTGAGTTTAATTGTAGCTAAAGCAAAACGACAATTAAAAGCATCTTCGAAACGATGGATTTTCCGCACTTCAATAATATCACCATTCGCAATGAAATTAGCAGGATGCTCTTCATCAATCCAGTGATAATTATTTTTTACCACCATCAATTGATCTCCAGCATCAATCTCATTCTCCATCCACATCTGATTAAAACGAATCAAGCGGTTATACTGAATAGCCGATTTATTACTTCGGGTAATTAGCAATACATTTTCTGTCCCCTCCTCTTTGTAAACTGTATGCATTAAGTCGACCAGTTCATTTCCTGTAACTCGAACAATATCATTATAACCATTCAAATCAAATTCAAGATGCTCATCTTCCTCTCGAATATGTTCACGGATATGGGTAGCGTTATATAGAATTCCGCTATCATTTTTCTGACGAACTACTTCGGTCAATTCCGTTTGATATACTTCGCGACGAAAGCGATATTTTAAGTGATCAGCATCTAAAGCAGGGCTTGTATCAAAATGCACAGGAGGCAACTGCGCCGTATCACCTACCAACATCAAACGGCATCCAGGTCCGCTATAAACGTAGCTGATTAAATCCGTAAGCAAATTAACACCAGGAAAAACAGCGCCTTCATCATCAATCGCAGCATCAGGAATCATCGAGGCTTCGTCGACAATAAATAAGGTCTTATGAAATTTATTCTCTGCAGGACGAAGCCACATCCTTCCATCAGAAGTCGTAGCAGGAATATACAAATGCTTGTGAATCGTATAAGCTGCTTTGCCTGTATAGTTAGACAAAACCTTTGCGGCCCTTCCCGTAGGAGCCAATAAAACGATGTTGTTAAACACACGCGTTACAGCAGACATCATCGTGGTCTTACCTGTACCTGCGTATCCTTTCAGAATAAAAATCCCACCCGACTCATCAGCAGCAAAGCGACTAAATGTATCAATAAATTTTGATTGCCCTTCTGTAGGAATCAGCTCCATAGACGCATGAAGTAGATTACGAATTTTAGAAATAAGGGCTGAATTCATGGATAAAAATTACTGGAATGACAAAAGTAATCATAAGTAATTGTTATTTTTGGACAATCATGGAAATGACAGGTATTCAGGTAAATTTAAAACGACAAATCATTGATGAGTCATTCGAGCATGGAATGGTTGATAATGGAGTGTTGTTCGCAACTATTGATGACCATCAGTTCTGTTATTTTATTTTGGATAAAGCACGAAACAAAGCAGTTGTTTTAAAAGACTACCATATATTGATGGGCTCAGGAAAATCAGCCGAGTTTTTTCAAACCGTTTTTGCTTCAGATGATATTTTAAGAAATTACAATCCTGCTAAAAAAGTATTGGCTATTCAAACGAATTCCTGCGCATTAACTCCTGATCCTTTATTCAGCAGAGAAAACATGCGTGATGGATTATCATTAGTGAGCAGATTAAAACATTCTGATATTGTTTACTCTGATTTCTTACCAATCGCAAATACTCATTTAACATACAGTATTCCATTTGAATTCAACTCAGCAATTTCAACGTATTTCAACGGAGCTTCGTTAGTGAATGCATTATCAAGTTTTATTGAAATTCATTTGATGAACAACAAACATCGTCAGTATCCTGCGGTAATGGTCAACGTTAGAAAGCATACCATGGATGTTGTTGTTTGTAAAGGAAACGAATTGTTATTCTGTAATTCATTTGAACATCAAACAGGAGAAGATTTTATTTATTATTTGCTTTATGTTATGGAGCAATTGCAGTTAAATCCTGATGTGCACCAAGTAATTGTTTTCGGAGAAATTGAACGGAACTCATCGGCGTGGCTTATTGCGCAAAAGTATATTCGTTATTTGATGCTAGGTGATAAACCAGAAAGCTTTGAATACGCTTATGGATTCGACCAATTATTACCATCTCAATATCACTTATTATTTTCTCAGATACTGTGCGTATAATCAGCGGTCAATTTAGAGGTAAGAAACTAATTGCACCGAGTAACTTACCGGTGAGACCTACTACTGATTTTGCTAAAACAGGATTGTTTAACATCTTGAATAATTATTATTCGTTTGAAAAAATTGCTGTTTTAGATTTATATGCAGGCACTGGAAATTTGAGTTTTGAATTTGCTTCTCGGGGATGCCCTACTATTACCGCTATTGATAAAGATGCTGCTTGCTGTAACTACATGAACAAAACAGCGCAGCAATTAGGAATCAGTAAACAACTCAACGTTCTTCAATCGGATGTGCTTACTTATTTAAAGAACAGTAAATCTACTACAGATATTATTATTGCAGATCCGCCCTACGCAGAAACTCCTGCGAGTGACTTAGTAAATCTTATTTTTGAAAATCAGCTATTAAAACCAAATGGTGTTTTTATTTTAGAACATTCTTCGGAAGTTGATTTTAGTCTATTGCCCCATTATTTACAAACCAGAAAATATGGATTTGTTAGCTTTACATTCTTCGAATAAATAAAAAAAAACACTATGTCGAAAATCGCTTTATTCCCAGGAAGTTTTGATCCCATTACAAAAGGACATGTTGATATTATTACGAGGGGACTTGATTTATTTGATAAAATTATTGTTGGGATTGGAAACAACTCACAGAAGAATTATATGTTTCCAATTAATGATCGTATTCAATTTGTAAAAGATAGTTTAAAAGAATATCCGCAGGTGGAAGTAATGCCTTACGACGGATTAACGGTTGAGTTTTGCAAAACGATTCATGCGCATTATATTTTACGCGGCTTACGCAACGCTATCGATTTTGAATATGAGAAATCCATTGCTCAAATGAATCACGCAGTGGAGAGTAGCATTGAAACTGTATTTCTGATTACGTCACCACAATACGCACCTGTATCTTCAACCATCGTTCGCGACTTAATTCGTCACGGCGCCGACGTTAGTACATTTGTTGGTGAAGGTGTTAAGTTGAAATGATTAATGGTGGATATAATACTCCATCAAATCATCAATCGGTTGCTTAATAATTTTACCAATTTTGATGTCCAACGAATCAGCTACCAATTTTAAATCACGTTGATATAAAAAAGCAATTGACCCTACAAAATGAACAATCTTGTTTTTATAGTCAGGATAATTACAAACAGTTATCACTAAAAAATCTCTGAAACTATCCTGAATCATTTTTGCGATAGCGGGATTCTCCTGATGCTTACCGATGAACTTTGCAAAAGACGCTAACCATACATTCGCATTAGGTTGCTTATAAACTTGATTCACGATACTCACCTTATCAAGCTTGAAGGAATTATAAAAATCTTCAGCAACCTCTTTTGGAAGCATGCCATACAAATAATGCGTAAGCAATTTCTTTCCCAAGTAAGAACCGCTTCCTTCATCACCTAAAATATATCCTAATCCGAAATTTCCTTCATGGACTTCTTTCCCATCAAACCAACAAGCATTAGAACCAGTTCCAAGAATACAAGAAATACCTGGTTCATTTCCACACGTTGCATAGGCGCAAGCCAATAAATCATGCTCTACGTACACATGCGCATTTAAGAAATAAGATCGCAAACCAGCAGCGACTGTTTCTTTACTAGAGGGATTAGAACAACCAGCTCCAAAGAATTTCACTTCTGTTACTTTATCGGCAAACTCTTTAAAATCGGAAGCAGCCTGCATGGTATGAAATACAAATTCAGTCGAGTGAAATAGCGGATTAAATCCTACAGTATGAAAAGGACCTTTCACTTCTTTTCCGTCGTATAATAACCAATCTGCCTTGGTTGAGCCTGAGTCGCAAACTAATAACATAACTAATGATTTTTGTAAAGGTAATTAATCTGCCTTTAATTGAAAATTATTTCTATTTTTCGGAAATGCAAAACGATAAGGTTCATCTCGAACGCCGATTAGGTCTACTACAAGCTACAGCCATTAATATGATCGATATGGTTGGTATTGGTCCTTTTGTGGTATTACCAATTGTTATTCAGCTGATGTATGGACCTTGGTTTATTTATGCGTGGATAGCAGGTGCATTATTATCGTTGGTTGATTCATTCATCTGGTCGGAGTTAGGTGCAGCGTTGCCGAATGCAGGTGGCAGTTTTTATTTTTTACGCACGGCCTACGGAGAAAAATCATGGGGAAAGTTAATGTCGTTTTTATATACCTGGCAGACGATGATACAAGCGCCGTTGGTGATTGCAAGTGGCGCTATTGGATTTTCAATGTACGCCGGCTATTTAGTTGAATTGAATGATATAACATCGCGGATGGTATCTGGTGGCGTTGTCATACTACTAACGGCATTGCTATACCGAAATATCAGCACTATTGGAAAGATGAGCACCTTACTGTGGGTTGGTGTAGTTGGAACTATTCTTTGGATTATCTGGGGTGGCTTGCAAAACGGACATTTATTCGAACCGATGAAAGTGATGAATGACGGATTACAAGTGAATGCACTATTTGGAGTTGCCTTAGGCACTGCATCCGTAAAAACAATTTATAGTTACTTAGGATATTACAATGTCTGCCATTTAGGAAGTGAAATCAAAGATCCCGCGAAAATAATTCCGAGAAGTATGCTATTATCGGTAATTGGAATTGCAATCTTATACTTGCTAATGAACATGAGTGTAGTGAGTGTTATCCCTTGGCAGGAAGCATCGGAATCGAAATTTATTGTCAGTCTATTTTTAGAAAAACTTTACGGCACTACGGCGGCGAACATCGGAACTGTTTTAATCTTATGGATTGCCTTCGCCAGTTTATTTGCGGTGATGTTGGGTTACTCACGTGTACCTTACGCAGCTGCGAAAGAAGGAGAATTCTTTGAAGTATTTTCGAAACTACATCCAACGAAACATTTTCCGCATGTTGCTTTAATTGGACTAGGAATCACCGCCTTCTTTTTTAGTTTACTATTTAAATTAACAGAAGTAATAACAGCCATATTAGCGATGCGCATTCTTGTTCAGTTTATCGGACAAGCAATCGGATTAATGATGATGCGAAAAAACAAAACAATTGAATTTCCTTTTAAAATGCCATTGTATCCGCTGCCAGTAATAATTGCGATTATTATGTGGCTTGCTATTTTTATTTCTACCGGAATAACTTTTATGTATTCAGGATTGATTGTAATTACAACCGGAATTATTGCTTATCTGATTAAAGCAAAAAAGAATGGTGAATGGCCTTTTTGAAAATTCAAAAAACAGCATTAAAAAAATTAACTAAACCGTATTTTATTGTAAATAAAAAAAGCCCTAGTTACTGACTAGGGCTAAGTATGCTTAAAGAATTATTTATTATTGTTTCAACATCTTTTTACTTTCTATTATTTTACCATCTACCATCAAAGTGTAAATATAAAGGCCACTACTTAGATCAGATGCATATACTTCAATAGACCCTTCTCCACTCCCACTTAATTGTACAGTTTTAAGTACTATTCCGTTTTCTGAGCTGAATATTAATTTAGCATTCTGTTCTTCTTCTGGAATGAAATAGCTAATGCGTGTGCTTTCTGAAAAAGGATTTGGATCGTTTTGCTTTAAAATGATGCCTTGCTGATTGGATAAAGTAATTTTTTGGGAAGGCTCTTGATTTGAATTTATTTTTGATGGTAATGAGGAGTTATAAACCATCGATTTTAGACTATCTAATTCATATTTTAATTCCTTTATTGATCCAATGAGAAATGGAATTACTTCAATATAATTTACAGATTTAAAAGTGAAAGCCGATGATGTAATAGCACCGGAAGAATCATATTGGGCAGGAAATTGTACATCCTTAACTAAAGAAGGAACAACTTGTTCTAATTCCTGTGCTAATAAACCATAATGAGTTCCATCAGGCAATACTAGTTCTGGATGCACTGTTTGATTACAATGGTAGGATTTGGGTTGTAACTGCATAACTATTGACATATTATTTTGCATAGGCAAAATGTTAGACTTTAATGTAGAATCTGAAAACGACCATGTAGTAGTGGACCAAGTATTCCCGTTAGCCCAAACAGCCCAATTATTAGTTGAAGCACCTGAAGCCTTTGCAAATACACCGTAGGCTGAATTGCCACCATAACCTTCCGCATAAGCACCATAAGCTGTACCTGTTGATGCTGCGTCTCCCTTTAAAAAAGCACCATAATTAGTTGTTGAACCTGATGCCGATACAGAAACACCGCGTGCGTCTGTTGAACCTGTAACGCCAATTGCGGAACCGCGTATTGCATAATTCAAATTTGCACCATTAAATGCATAACAATCTGCACCAAGCGAAAAAACTCCTCCGCTTCCAATAAAACTTGCACCAAAGTTATTTGTGGTAGCATTGGTCGCATTTATTCTTATACCATAATTATTTGTATTTGCTCCAGTGACATAT
Organism: Bacteroidota bacterium; assembly: GCA_046052065.1. Taxonomy (GTDB): domain Bacteria; phylum Bacteroidota; class Bacteroidia; order AKYH767-A; family OLB10; genus CAINEC01. Next base: position 17,332 of record JBJOND010000055.1, read on the forward strand.
GACCAAATTCCATGACCATGAGTTGCACCTGTGGTTGCATTTGTAATATATGCAGCAGCAGAACTTGTACTAAACGTTCCTGTCATATTAAGATTGATTCCTGTAGCTTGAGTTAATCCTCCTCCAGTTCCTTGAATGTCAATATCTATTCCTCGTGGATGAACAGCTCCAGTATTAATGTTATCCAATTTTAATGTAGTTTGAGTACCACCAGTGACGATAGGAGATTTAACTTCAAGTTTAGCAGTGGGCACACTTATACCAATTCCTACATTGGCTTCATTTGAACCATTAATTGGATTTATAAATAAATTGCCTAAGTTGGTTGTCTGAAAATCAGTATAAACCTGAGGCACATAAGAGGCATCCGTTGCTTTTGTTATTCTAAATTGTGGATCATCCGCTGCATCATAAATTTCCAATCTTCTTGTTGCATCAATTCCTGTTGATGCCAACTGACCAGCAGGCTGTCGCCCAATACGCATGAATCCAAGATTTGCACTGTTGGTATTTGAATACCTTCCAATTTCTACACTATCAATATTAAAATAAAATTCACCCCTATAACCTGCTGCCTTTTGATAGTCATATGGTCTGGCATCAAACCAAAAGCCTGTTAAACGGGCAATTTGTTCAAATCTCAAATTAATAGTTTGAATCAAGCCACTATGATCAAAACGAATATGCGTAGTATTACTATTTCCACACCATAAATCGAGCGCATGATCAGGATTATAAGAAGTGGAAGAAGAATAACCCGGGTTCCAAATTCTAAAACCATCAGTAGGTGTTAATTGATTTTCTTGCATTACGTTTCCGTATGTCCATTCACCACGATTAATATTACTACCAAGCGTTGCATCCATTTCCCAAAATTGCATAGGAGCCCTTTCTTGTTGATTTAACCTAAGTAGGCCATTCCCATCAACGTCCACTAAGAATCCATCTGTAGCTGCATTGCCGATGTTAAAATTAGTCATTTGAAAATCGACTTTTCTCCTAACATCATCAAACTGATGTAGATGCAATAACGTATTTGCGGTGGTGAAATTTCCAATTCCGACATTACCGTCGTTACCTTGAATAAACATGCGTAGGTTGTTCCACATTCCACCGCTGCCAGCTCCTCCATCTGTGTAAAATTTGATGGGGTATCTATCTTCATTAACAATGTTTAAATCTAGATTTTGATTTAATTGCCATCCGACGTAGTCGACATTACTACCTGAATTAGATGGTGTTGAAACTTGGGCATTCAAACTTTTCACTGTTAAAAGTAGTACAATAGTGAAATTGATTGCTAATATCTTATTGGTTTTCATATTTTACATATTAATGAGTTAAAATTATTTTATGGTTGCTTATTGTTTGATTTGACTTAACATGTAACACATAAATACCACTTGGTTGGGTAGTCAAATCAATTTGGACAGATAAAGTAGATAATGTCTTTTGCTCTGCAATTAGCTGTCCATTTAAATTTAATAAACTATAACTTTCAATTGGGATAGGAGTATAAACTGTAAAAAAGCCTTTTGTAGGATTAGGAAAGATAGATATAGTATTTTGTATATTATTTGCTTGATTAATCCCTGTCCATGTTTCATTGTAAAGTGAATCGGTGCTTACACATACATCATCAATGTAATAATAAGCGTGGTAGGGAATAGAAAATGGAGAAGTAATTAAAGTATCTGTATTATTATCATCAAAAAAATTACTTATACTTAAATATTGGTAAGAAGAATCAGCGATAAAGGAACCACTTATTTTTGTCCAGTTAAGTGTATCAGTTAATATACTATCGTTAAATAATGTTGCAACATTTAATAAAGGCGGCGGATAATTAGAATTAAAGGGTAGAGTATAAAAGTTTACACCTTGTTTATTGCAAGCTATCGAACCATTATTGACAGCTGCATTTACAACAAAAAAGGAAACAAAGTACTTTATTCCAATTACTAAATTACTTGTTAACTCGATTGCTATATTTTCTCTATAATTTGGTCCTGAGGGTCCTGAGGGGCGGGAGTAAAATGCTACCCCCGCATAAGCGTTTCCTGAATGAGCTTTTTGAAATCCAAAAACAGAATTGGGCAAACCAAATGGAGTACAAGCATTAAAATAATCTGGCGAGCCACCAAAATTCAACCAATTGACACAAGCATCTAATTGTTTTAAACCAGTAGGACAATACACCGTATCCTCAAACGAAGGATTTGGCACTAGGTTGATTTGGGCTTGCGAAGGCTTACATAAAATAAAAATTAAAAACAAAATAGTTGTGTATTTCATAAAATAGTTTTTCGATTACT
>JBJOND010000056.1:0-19617 GCA_046052065.1 Bacteroidota bacterium
TTACTGCAGATACAGAATAAAAGTACAAATTATAATAATATTTAACTAAACAATTAACAATGTAAAGTAATATACAATTTTTATAAAATGCAAATTAATTTTTCGATTTGCCAATTTATTTACTTTTTCGAATTAAATTCTTATTTATTCCCCAATTCAATAGGCGTAATTTTTATTGAGCATCAAAAGGCCCTGATTTAAAGGAGCCTTTTCCATAGATTATTCTCTTAGCTATTTATAATAACCCCACTATCAGAAGAAAATTTCAATTAAGGAAAAAACAACAGATATAAGTAACCGTAATGGATGCAATTTAATTTCAAAATACCAGAGCAATCTCACAGAACCTAAACTATATTTTTTTATAATCTATATTCTTATTATTTTGGGGAGTAGGGATAAATTCTTATATCTAATTTTAGAAATTTTTTTATATTGTAAGTATTAATTTAATAGACATTTTTCAAGTTTGTTAATAAATAATTAATTATTTATTTGGCGAAATAATAATTTATGTATTTCTTTGATATTATCTATTGTTTTAATTAAATTATCCGATATGAGAAAAAAATTGATTTTTATCGAATTATTTTATTATAAGTATTTATTACTTTTTTTTATTTTTATTTTCAATTTCAGCACATATGGCAAAGCTCAAATTACACTCGAAAATACATATAATTCATTGCAAGACCAAGCTAATAATGTTTTTATTACTAATATAGGTAATAACAATTTCAAATATGTAGTCTGGGATATTTTTGGTAATCGATTTAGTTTATTTAATATAGATCATACACCATACATGCAAAATATACAAATACCTGCAGGAGATTCTGGGCAATTTTATAGCTTGGGTTATATCACCAATTCGTTGTTTGATTGCGATTCTTCGAATATAGAATATGCTCTAATTGGTAATTACCCAAATCCAGCAAAACCTTTTTTGATATATCGCACTGATGGAACATTAGTTTTCTCTAGAGATAGTGCAACAACTGCATTTTGCCTAGGATGTCTAGGCGGAAGCCAGGAGATATTGGGAATTGTTAATACTCCTGAAGGTACAAAATTAAACCTCATTACATACAACTACAATAATCATAGTTATGATAATTCTATTTATAGCCTCTGCGGAAAATTGCCTGAAACTACAATTCCATTAGAACTAGGCTCATCTAATGTTTTTGTAAAAGTTTTTCCTAATCCAGCTTCAAATAACATTCAATTTCAAATTACTTGTCCAAATATTTTTGAAGAATTTGATTTAGTCATTTTTGATTCCCAATCTAAAAGAATTAATTCATCACCAATAAAAGGTATTTTTAATTCATTAAGTATAAATTGTGAAAATTTTGCAGATGGGACCTATTTTTACTCATTACAAAATAAAGATAAAGTTTTTCAAACGGGTAAATTTATTAAAACAAAATAGCTATATAAAAACAATATTAACTCATAAATTAAATACAAATGAAAAAATATTTTAAAGTAATTATGTTTTTGGAATCAATTTTATTGTTTAACTTTAATGCAAATGGTCAAGCAGATGTTTTGGGACATTCAGGTTTATCCACTTTTTATCTAGGTTGGAATTCCGCACAGTTTTTTGATTTAAATATCAAACACGAGGGTTCACAGAATATTAATTTTTATACTGGAGGAAGCCAACGAATGACAATTTTAGGCAATACTAATCCTGGATTTGTAGGTATAGGCATTACAAATCCGCTATCAAAACTAGACGTTGATGGAGATATAAATATTTCAGCTAATAGTGCGTTTAAAATTGATGGTAAAAATGTATTACGTCATGCTAATATTGGTGGCACATTCAATAGTTTATATATTGGAATTGATGCCGGTAACGGTCCAAATAATTGGCCTGCTAATACTTTTATTGGTTTCGAAGCAGGAAAAGTCACTAATACCGCTACCGGTTCATTAGGGTTCAATACTTTTGTTGGTTATGCAGCTGGGAAGCACAATTTAGATGGAAATGAAAACACCTTTATTGGGGCAAACACTGGCGAATTCAATACATTTGGAGAGTATAATACATTTATAGGAATAAAATCTGGCCAGTTTAATACGGATGGGAACGATAATACTTTTTTAGGTCATTACGCTGGCCGCTTTAACCAATCAGGTTCAAATAATACTGCTGTTGGTTCAAATGCCTTGTATTTGCAAACTAGCAGCGGAGGCTCTACGGCTACCTACAATGTAGCAATAGGCGATAAATCACTTTACAATACTGATGGAGGTATTTATAATACTGCACTTGGCTCCAAGTCCGGCATTAGCAATACAACGGGTTCGTACAATACATTTCTTGGTAATCAAGCTAATAGTTCAAGCGCCAACTTGAATGGGGCAACTGCAATTGGATTTGGGTCATTAGTCACAACTGATAACAATATGATTCTAGGAAACAACGATGTAAACGTTGGTATTGGTCTTTCAGGTGTGGTTGGTGGTGCACAAGCAAAACTACATGTTCAAAGAGATCTTCAGTTAAGAGTAGTAAATCCAACTGGTGTGAAAATACAAAATGATGATGTTGATGTAAACGGCAATTATATTGGATCAAGTTATGGCCTAACTTCAACAACTTTGGGCAGTAATTCTGAAAATTTTGCAGGAAGTTTTAAATCATCTAATGCATTAGTGAATTATGCGGGCATATTTGATGCAACTGAACCATATAACAACGTAGCTAATATTGATAACATTGGAATAAAATCAGATGCGCAGAATGCAAATTCAAATATTGGAGGGCTTTTTAATGCTGCTAATGGACAAATAAATTATGGAGTATTATCTCAAGCAACTGCTAATAGAGGAACCACCAATAATTACGGAGTAGCCGGAATAGCTTACAATAATGACAATACACTATTTAATGTTGGAGTTTATGGATATGCGGCGGGTTTACCATTCCCAAGTCCACAACCATCATTAGGTACTGGTAGTTACGCAGGTTATTTTTCAGGCGATGTTGCAGTTACGGGAAATTTATGGTTCCCATCTGACTCAACAAATAAAATCAACATTAAACCAATAGTAGACGCTGATTTAATATTAAGTCAATTAAATTCTTACACTTATAATTTTGATACTTCAAAACTACAAAATGTTGCAAACGTACCGCAATCATTGCAATTTGGTTTAATATCTCAAGAAGTTGAAGCTGTAGCGCCAAATCTTATAACTAATACGATGTTCCCTCCAATAATTGATTCATTGGGCAATGTTATATCTCAAGGTCAAAAAGTAAAAATGATGAATTATGTAAACATAATACCATTATTGGTTTCAGGGTACAATAAACAAAAGGCTATTAACGATACTCTTAAAAGTCGCTTAGATTCTCTTATTCAAATTGTAAATCAATGTTGTGCAGCTAATGTTATTAATGGCCAAAGACAATCATCATATGATATTTACGATAATGGTCAAGTGATTAATCCAAAAAATTCAAATCAACAAATTAAACAGCAACTTACAGTTGATTTATCAGATGTTCATGCAATTCTATTAGATCAGAATTCCCCGAACCCTTTTGCTGAGAAAACAAGAATATCTTGGAATATTCCAGAAGAGAGCGTTTCAAAAGATTCTCAACTAGATGCGAAGCTGTTTTTTTATAATCGTAATGGAAGTGTAATCAACTCTGTAAAAATCGAACAAACAGGATATGGAGAATTAACAGTTTATGCCAACAATCTAAGTAATGGGACCTATACATACACACTAATTGTTGATGGAAAAGTAATTGATTCAAAAATTATGGTTAAAACAAAATAAAAATTTGAATTCTTTAAAATAAATAATTAATTCTAGTAATCCCCATTAACTTAAATTCTTTCTTTGTGTTTTAGTTATATGAAACAATATATCGAAACACTACAGAATAAAGTTGCGCCTCACCGAGATTTTTAATAAATCACCCAAACTATCACATATACTTGCGCAAGTGCCACGTGCTCTTAAAATACTTGCACCAGGTACTGGATTTGCTAAGTTTTTAAAGTTAATTCCAGCACTATCCCCAAAAGTCCAATAGCGGTCAGTAAATTGAGCATTGCTAGTAAAAGTAGCAATACCCAATAGTAACAAAATCTAAAACTTCTTTTTGTCCATGCAATAAAGGTAAAACAATTTTAAAAACATTAGAATATACTTTCTCAGATGTAATTAACGGCTAACTTTGGACGCTTATTCCGCACAAATCATGAATAAGCCTATTGTATGTATTGGAGGTTCTCTTGTTGATGAAACCTTTTACTGTTTACAACCTCCAATTAAAGGAACTAGTAATCCTGCACAGCTTGAACTAAGTGCTGGTGGTGTTGTAAGAAATATCGCTCACCATCTTGCCTTACTGCATCACAATGTTCAATTGATAACAATTCTTGGTAATGATAAAGAAGGCGACTGGCTTAACGAGCAATGTTCGCAAGCGGGTATTGACATGCAACATACGTTTCGTATTGATGGCGTGACTGGAAGATTTACAGCAGTGCTGGGCACAGACGGAGAACTATTTGTAGGAACTGTTGTAAACGATTTAGAGCCACTTTTAAATTCAACATTACTAGAAACAAAAATAGATGTCTTAAAAAACGCAGGTCTTATTATTACTGACACTAATATGAATCCTGAATGTATTCAATGGTTAATTCAGTTTTGTTCTGATAATGTGATTCCATGTATCATAGAGCCAGTATCCATTCCTAAAGCAAAAAAATTAGGTGCAATGGATTTATCAAACTTGTTTTTAGTAACACCTAATGAAGTTGAGTTATCTTCGATACAACGTGTTCCATCAGAACCAGGTTTAAAGGGAATGATAAACGCATTATTAGCAAGAGGTGTTCAACATGTATGGTTACGCCAAGGAGAAAATGGTTCAACTATCTATGATAAGAACAGTCATTTTTCTTTACATGCTCCTGCTGTAAATGTAATAGATACAACAGGTGCTGGTGATGCTGCATTGGCAGGATGGGTGCATGGATTTGTACATGAAAAATCGACAGAAGATAAAATCAGATACGGACATACATTAGCGGCATTAGTACTACAACAAAAAGGAACTATTGTAAAAGGTCTTACTGCCATCAAATTAGAAGAAGAAGTCAATCGTTTATTTCCAAACTAACATGAATAACTACTTAAATATTCATCCTGAAGTTGCTGCTGCATTAAAAAACAATCAGCCTGTTGTTGCATTGGAGTCAACGATAATCTCTCACGGGATGCCCTATCCGCAAAACGTTACTACAGCTCGAGCGGTTGAAAATATTATTCGTGAGCAGGGCGCTATTCCAGCAACTATAGCCATATTAAACAGACAATGTTGTGTTGGATTAAACGAAGAACAACTTGAATATTTAGGTCAAGCGAAAGACGTATGCAAAGTGAGTCTGCGTGACATTCCATATGTTATAGCAAATAAATTAGCAGGTGCTACAACAGTTGCTGCTACTATGCGTATTGCTGCAATGGCAGGAATAAAAGTATTTGTTACTGGTGGAATTGGTGGCGTGCATCGCGAAGCTCAACAAACGATGGATATCTCCGCTGACTTAACCGAAATGAGTAATACGAATGTTGCTATTGTATCTGCCGGTGTAAAATCTATTTTGGATATAGGATTGACTTTAGAATATTTAGAGACATTAGGAATTCCGGTAATTACTTATTCTCAAAAAGAGTTTCCAAGTTTTTACTCTAGAGAAAGCGGATATACCTCACCGTTATCATCTGATTCCGAAGAAGAAATTGCTGGCATTTTAAAAGCTAAATGGGATTTGAATATTAATGGATCAGCATTAATTGCGAATCCGGTTCCAAAAGAAATGGAAATTCCTTTTTCAGAAATTGAAAAGACAATTCTGCAAGCACTAGACGAAGCGAAGTCGGCGGGCATTAGTGGTAAAGAAACTACCCCCTTTTTATTGAAGCGCATTGCGGAGATTACTGGAGGCAATAGTTTAGCGACAAACATCGCATTAATTAAAAATAATGCACTTTTAGGGGCGAAAGTGGCTATTTGCTTGGCGAAAATCAGTTAATCGAAAAGATTTTTCTTTACTTGCATTGGTTCAGGTTGTAACTTTGTGCTCGTTAAGCAAACCCTATTCATGTCATTTAAGAAATCGAGCTGGTTATTCGTTTTAGTTGTTATTTTCTTAACAGCTGGTGTTTCTTTTGGTGATTCTACGAATTATAAATCTTATCGTAATAGCACATCTCGATCTCAGTTCATAAACTCCTATCAGAAATCTTTTGAAGAAAAGTTAGACAGTTTAGAGGAACGCACTGAAGAGCTAGAAGATCAAAAATCAATTTTGTTGATTGAGATGGGAAACAGAAAGCATAAAATTGAAAAACTACGATCTGATTCAGCCAATCATATTGTGCAATTAAATTTAGAAAACTCGCGCAGTGAATCGTTATCGGAATCAATGCAATATTTATTCATTATCATTCTGTTCTTTGTGCTTTTTGTCTTGATTCAATTCGGAATAATCTTTTATGCTATCAAACGCATTACTTCACAACCAGTGAGTCAAAGTAATAACAATAGTAACGTTATCGGACAAGTACATTCTAATCCTCAGTTAGAGAGTCTTGAGATGCTTAAAAACAAAGGATTTATTTCCGAAGAAGAATATTTTCGCCAACGACAATCGTTGATGGCCCGTCAAGCATAATCTAAAAAAGCCTTTTCATTATTTTCATTACCTCTTCTTTATCTGCAATAAAATCAGGGTGATTAATAATTGCTGCACTATGTATTTCTGAGATATGCGAATCGTGCAATAGATCTTCTACATTATTACTTCGAACTCCACCACCGGCAATAAAATTCAATTGTGTTCCATATTGATGAACCATTGAATTAATAACATCTTTGCCATCTAAAGCACTTTTCATTTTACCAGTAGTTAATACACTGGTAACTCCACAATGAATTAAGTCTTGAATCCCTTTTTCATAATCATTGACCTCATCAATTGCACGATGAAAAGTAACAGGCTTCTTATTAGCCACATTCACAAGTTGTTCTAACTGCAATGTATTTACGTTATTATCAGAAGTCAAACAACCAAACACAAACCCGTCAGCACCCAACTCATCAAACGTTTTTATTTCTTCCAACATTTGATTCAATATTTTATCATCGTAAACAAAAGCACCTGCTTGCGGACGGATCATGACCATAATAGGTCCTGTAAAAATCTTTCTTGCTGAAATAAAATTATCCATTGATGGTGTAATACCACCAACTTGATAATTATCGCATAACTCTATGCGTGAAACATTACAAGCCTGAGCAATTGCAACTGAATCTGGATGAAAAACGGCTAATTCAAAAATCATTCTAGTCCTTTAATAAACAATCCGCCTCTTTGATTACATCAACACCATCAGGTAATTTATAAGTATAGGTAAAACCTTTGCGCAATGCGAAAGCTCCGATTTCTCCTTTCTTATTTACGGCTAAAAATCCAATTTGCATATCAGCGATTTTATCTTTTCGCAAATTATACATTCGCTGCACTCCAATCTTGCAAGCTTCTAATGGCGACTTACCATAGCGCATAGCTTCAACAATTGTATGTGAACCACAGATACGAATTACCTCCTCTCCTACTCCTGTTGATGTAGCTGCACCTACTTCATTATCGACATATAAACCAGCGCCAATCACAGGTGAATCACCCACACGACCATGTAATTTAAACGCCATTCCGCTGGTAGTACATGCACCACTAAAATCACCGTTAGCATCCATCGCAATCATCCCAATCGTATCATGATTACCTTGTCCACCTTTGCCTTTCTCCTCTTTATGATCACGCATGTATTTAATTGTATCCATCGGATTATAATTATGCGTCTTTAACCATTCCTTCCAGATTTGCTCACTCTTTGGCGTCAATAAATTTTCTTGTTTAAATCCGTTTTGCAACGCAAACTGCAACGCACCATCACCAACTAAAATCACGTGCGGCGTTTTTTCCATTACCATTCGTGCAACAGAAATCGGATGCATAATATTTTGAAGGAACATAACGGAACCGCAGTTACCCTTTTCATCCATAATGCAAGCATCTAAGGTTACATTCCCATCACGATCAGGCAAACCGCCGTAACCTACACTTGTATCTTCTGGATCAGCCTCAGGCACACGCACTCCTGCTTCTACTGCGTCGAGTGCACGACCTCCTTTTGAAAGCACTTCCCAAGCTGCAGCATTTGCTTTCACATTGGGTGCCCAAGTTGAAATCACTAATGGGAACCCTGCTCTTGATTCATCGCTTGATTTAATTTCAGCTTCTGCCGATTTTCTCAACAACATCAAACCACTTGATGCTAACAGGGATTTAAATATAAATTGTCGTCGTTGCATAATTCTATTTTTCAGATACAGTTATTTCATCACAGAAAATATAAGCTTCGCCACCTGCACCTAAATGCCAAGAAGGTAATTTCCCGAAATTATAAGCTTTTACTTTCATATACTTTGCCTTCTGCGGAACAAACACTAATTCAGGATGTGTAACTTGTGGAGTGTAATCTTTCGCATCTACTTTCACGTCCATCCTTCCTGCAAACGTCCACGTAGTGCCGTCATTAGATAAGTATACTTCAAACTTGGTCGGCATTAAGATCCATGCGCGTGTATCCTGCAAGAACCCAGGAGTAACACGACCAATCGTTTCTTCCTTATCGAAGGTAAATACTACTTCCATATCTTGATCCTGATATCCATGCCAGTCGCCCTTACGCCACTCTAAACTTCCATTTACTCCGTCAATTAAACTCTGGGGACCCTCAGCTGCATATTGACGCCCTGGAGTACTTAATAAATCAACCTTCCAATTTGGGTGAGGTAATTTATTGAAGAAACCTGTAGCTCTTCCACTCTTCACATTCCAAGAATATGAATAAGCACTCACCGAAGAAGTAGCATTGAGATAAAACGGCTTAGTATATTCAATGGGGTTAATCGAATCATTATTTAACCAATAACGCATTGGCAACGAATCAGGATTGGAAAGTGTCACTAATAAACTATCTGCATAATTTCTTTTGTTCGTTATAATAAACGGTGCATTTATAAATCCAGATGGAAGTAATCTTCCTGAAAGTTCTGGATTAGCACCACGACCTTTATTCGGATAATCTTTAAGTACAGCTTCGAAATAACAACCATTTTTAATTCTATCGTAAGAGATTAAATTATTGTCATAAACAGCACCATTGTAACGAAGCGACTCCACATAGAATGATTTTGGATTTTGCTTAATTGCAGTGATGTCTATTTTCTTTCCGTTTTCTAAATTGATTATAGCATGATCAAACAATGGTGTGCCAATAGCGTACTGTAAACTTCCAGGTGTAACAGGATACAATCCTAATGCACTCCAAACATACCAAGCCGACATTTGTCCACAGTCTTCATTACCTGGCAATCCATCAAACGTTGTATTGTACAAACTATCTACAACGCGATGCACTATCTCTTGTGTCTTCCAAGGTTTACCAATATAGTTATACAAGTAGGCCATGTGATGACTCGGCTCGTTGCCATGCGCATACTGTCCTATTAATCCAGTAATATCCGCTTGTTGACGACCCGTAGTAGATGTTGGTGCATTGAATAATCCATCTAACTTTTTATCAAACTGATCATTCCCACCCATCATATCAATCATGCCTGGAATATCCTGAGGAACAAAGAATGAATACTGATAACTATTAGCTTCGGTATAATGATTGTTAACTTCGAGTGGATCGAAAGGCGACAACCAGTTACCATTACGTCGTGGTCGCATAAAACCTGTTGAAGGGTCATACAAATTACGATACGAATGTGCTAGCCGATTATAAGTCAATGCTTCATTGTTTTTCCCTGCATATTTAGCTATTTGCGCCACACACCATGCATCGTATGCATACTCTAATGTTTTCGAAACAGATTCTGATTCATCATCAATCTGCAAATAATGGTTGTCATTAAATGCGGGTAAGCCTAAATGATTCCAATTCGCACTTTTCTTTGCTGCTTCATATGCTAGTGGAATATTAAAATCAGTTATATCTTTTGTTAAAGCATCCGCTATAACTGAAACAGAATGATAACCAATCATGCAGTCTGTTTCATTCGCACCAAGCTCCCATACTGGCAAACGACCACCTTGTTCATACTGTGCTAAAAATGTTTTTATAAAATCCAGTGAGCGTTTTTTATCGATTAGTGCATACATGGGATGCGCCGCACGAAATGTATCCCATAAACTAAAAACAGAATATTGCGTATATCCCGTAGCGTTATGAATCTTATTATCTCTTCCGCGATATTTCCCATCCACATCCGAATACACATTCGGAACAATCATCATATGATAAAGTGAAGTATAAAAATTAGTCATGTTACGTTGTGATGAATCATATACAGCAATACGACCTAATTCTTTGTTCCAATAAGCTCTTGCTTCCGCTTGAATTTGCAAGAATGATTTAGTCCCAATTTCCGTAATGCGATTATTTCTCGCACCTGCAGTACTAACGGAGGAAATACCTGTTCGAACCTCTACAACATTTCTATCCGTTTTTTTAAAGATGAATGCAATTCGAATGGAATCACTCACGATGCTATCTCCTATCTTAAGTGGATTTTCTCTTCCCATCATTTTTATTTCTGTGAACGGTTGAGAAAATTCCATAGAGAAATACACATACTGATCCTTCGCCCAGGCTTCACTATGACGATAGCCTTCAATAGTATGATCATTAACAATTTTAATTGATGAGCCAAGCACCTTGTCGCGATGCATTAAATCAAGCAATACCGAGGGCGTATATAACGACGGATAATTATATTTCTGCACACCAACACGTGTTGATGAAGTCATTTCACATTTAATTCGATTATCACTTAATACCACCGAATAATAACCTGGAGAAGATTTCTCAGTTCCATGATTGAATGGCGAGCCATAATCTAACGGATCAAAAGAAATTTTATCTGTTCCTGGCATCAACAATACATCACCATAATCGCTGCAGCCGGTACCACTTAAATGTGTATGCGAGAATCCATAAATCAGTGAATCATTATACCAATAACCACCGCATCCTTCCCAACTCGATTCATTGCGTGTATCAGGACTCACCTGCACCATACCATATGGGACTGTTGCACCTGGATAAGTATGGCCTACACCACCAGTACCAATCATCGGGTCTACATAATTGCTAAAATCTTGCGAATAAGAATTAATAGATGCAAGAATAAACAGCGTGTAAAATAGTTTTTTCATCCCTTCGAAAATAAGAAATGAAATGAACTATCCCAACAAAATACTATTTAACTGTATTGAGTGATTCGAACACTAAATCTTGGATAGCTCCAGTATAGGGTATAACCAACTTTGACTTAGGCAATAAATGAACCCCATTAATATCTCGAACTATCAATCCATTTTTATCCGACAAACGAAGTCCGTAAACAAATTTATCATTGGTAATTTCAATTTCCTTTTCATTCAATCTAGCTACAGTAATACCTGAATCAATCAATGGTAAATCTTTAGGCATTCCATTGAAGTGCCAGCAGGCTGCAATTAAACTTCCATCTTCAGCAATAAGTCGTAATTGATAAATCACATTTCTATTTTTATCAGAAACCATTTGCAAAATACCATATGTCTGAACAGAATCAGGATAAAGTGTAATTGGCTTTTTCTCGTAATAAAATGGAGCATCAATAGTATTCGTTGTAGCTTGAATGATCTGCAATTTTGCTTTTACTAAATCCTGACTTCCATTGATAATTTTCAAATCCCATTGATGTTGATTCGTATCGACAAACATTGCGATATCAGTATATGCATTTTGAACAGAAGAATACAACATTTTTGGTTGCATAGAATAATCAATACAACTCCACGATATAGAAGGCCATGCATCATTTAGCTGCCAAAACAAAGTCCCAGAACAGTAAGGATAACTCGAACGATGAATTAAAGCTGTGCGAGAAATCTCTTCTGCTTGCATCAACTGCGATAGATAGGCAAATGAAGAATCTGTTTTAACTGAAGGATAATCTCTGCTTAAATAGGTAGCAATCGTTTCAAAGCCGCGAGGATGTTTTTGATGATAACGGACACGACTATCCGAAGAATCAATCGAGCCGGCATATTGCATTAAAAGCTTGTTAGATGGATACCCTTGAAATCCATATTCACTCATAAATCGAGGAATGCGATTATGATAATTCGCAAAAGGCTCGAATCCCCACCAAACACCCCAATAATGACAATCACCCTCTGTCAAACTATTTTTTCTACCCCATCCATTCTTAGGTGACGAAGGCCAATAAATAGTTTGTGGTGCGATTGAATCAATCAATGATGGAATTAATTTTTCAAATAGGTTGATGTAATCATTTTGAATTTGTGATGAGTCGTTAGATGAATAATTAAACTGTTTTTGCCAACCCCAGTTATTCCAACCTTCTGAGATTTCGTTATTACCACAAAACAATGCTATACAAGGATGACTACTCAACCGTTTTACTTCCTGACTAACTTCCTCACGAACAGAATTCAAAAAACCGCTATCACCAGGATACATTGCGCAAGCAAACATAAAGTCCTGCCATACTAAAATTCCATATTGATCGCAGGCATCATAAAAAGCTTCTGGCAAATAATATCCTCCACCCCATACACGAAGCATGTTCATATTAGCTTCGGCAGCCATCTTTACTAAGTTTACATAAACAGAATCAGGAGTAGAAGCAGGAAACATTCCTGCAGGAACGATGTTTGCTCCCTTCATAAATAATGGCTTCCCATTTACGATAAACTTAAAAGAAGCTCCTTTTTCATTTTTGGTTTGATCTAATTGAATATCACGAAATGCAAAACGCTTAAATAGTTTTTGTCCGTTGAAGTCGATAGTTGTCCAATAGGAAAAATCTCGTTCTCCTCTCCCAGGATTCCATACACCTGCGTTCTTTACATTGATAGGAATTCGAATGGTATTCATTCCTTTTTTCAACGAAACAACTGTATCACGTTCGACTAATGTTTTCCAAACTGGACCAATTTCAAATTGAGTAACGATTTGTTTATTCAGTACTGATAAATAATATTTGCAATTAATCGTTGTATCTTTTGATGCATAAAAATCGATTGTTTGCGTACATTGATAATCGGTGGCATTTAGCTTATTTGTAGTCAAAGAAAGATTACTCAGAAAAACGTTATTATAAAAAAACAACTCTACTGGTTTCCAGATACCGATTGTTTTATTTTTTAGAGCAAAGTCCCAACCATATTGATACTGTGCTTTTCGAGTAAACACGCGATTACCCTCCGGCAATTTATATGGTAACAACTTACTTTTAGCTTGCTCTATTGAATCGATAGGAAGAAAACGAACCACTAAATGATTTTCTTTTTTCAGGATTCCACCAACATAAATATCCTTACTTAAGAACATATTGTCGTTCACATAAAGCAAAGAATCATTTAAATAAATTTTAGCGTAAGTATCAATTCCATTAAAACGGAGTGTTGCACTTTTATTCAACTCCATCTCAGAACAAGAAAAATTACATTGGTAAATAATAGTAGATTTTTCAAGTTTACTTAAGACACTATCTATATTTTCATAATAAGGATTAGCAATTTTCTTCTCTTTTACTAAATCACTCTGAACGTCGCCAGGAACCGTGGCATTGTATTTATTTCTGTCACCATTAATGGTGAATGTCCAATCGCTAATCACTCGTTTTGAAATTTGTTGTGCAATTGAAGAAAAGCAAGCGAGCAAAAAGAATAAACTCAAAATGGCAATCTTATCACCTCTCATTTTTCTTATGTCCATAAACCATCACTTCGCTAATAAATAACCAGCTGTTAGATCCAGCACCAGGATTTCCCTCAGGCACTTTACCAATTGACTTTACGGTGATATTTACCTTATCCGCAAAAAATGGCTTGCTATAAACGATAGGACAAATTGCATTTTCATTTTTCAAAACCTGAATTGTATTCACCGAATCATTTTGTATAGTCATTGATGCGGGTGCATGAATCCAGCTTCCACGATCGTTGAGATAAATTACTTTAACACTATCAATCGCAAACGTATCTTTCAAATCTACTGTAAGCACAGCATCTTTCCCAAGCCATCCTAACCAATGCTTGGTTGTCCATGGAAATTCGCCGATAATACCATCCGTTAAAGTAGCAGGTGGATTTGCATAGTTCCCTTTTGTTGGCGTTAATACGGCAACGTTAGCACCAGAAGATGGGGCGATAGTTAGATTTTTCACTAATGTAACCGTATCAGTATTTAAAATACTTCTGATTTTTAATAAACCTGATTCATCAATTGAAATCGGATCGCTATAGGTTTCATACGCTCCATCATTCCATGACAAATCGATTCGTTGATTTTCCTTTGGCGTAACACTAATTGTTAATTCTCCAATAATTTCAGTTGCACTAATTGTAACTGCAGGACGCAAATAACTTTTTGCAAAATTGACGTTCCAGTTTTTAAGTAATGATTGATGCTGGATAACATTTTTTTCGAAGCGTTGATAATTACGGGTTAACGAATCAGACCATAGTACTTCACTCAATGCTTCTAGTCGAGGGAACAACATATATTCTACTTGCTTTGTATCATACATGTATTCTGTCCACAGATTTGCTTGTGCACCTAAAATATATTTCCGTTGTTCACCTTTTAGTGTATCAGGTATCGGCTGATAAGCATATACTTTTTCAAGTGGCGTAAATCCTCCGATAGCAAGTGGCTCTAGATTTTTCTCGCCTTGATAGTGATCAAAATAACAATGAGAACCAGGAGTCATGATAGCATAATGATTTGATGTTGCTGCGGCAATACCTCCTTCAATTCCTTGCCAGCTCATCACTGTTGCATTTTGCGCAAGTCCACCTTCTAAAATTTCATCCCAGCCAATTAGCTTTTTTCCTTTCGACTCAAGAATCTTTTCTATGCGTTGAATAAAATAACTTTGCAATTCGAATTCATCTTTCAGGTTGTTTTTCTTTTTTACTTCCTGACAAACAGGACATTCTCTCCAACGAGATTTCGGACATTCATCTCCACCTATATGAATATATTCAGATGGGAAAAGATGGGCTACTTCATCAAGGATATCATCTAAAAATTTAAACGTTGATTCTTTATTACAAAACACATCATCAAATCCACCCCAACTACTTGCAACCTGAAAAGGACCACCTTTACAAGAGAACTCTGGATAAGCAGCTAATGCCGCCATAGTATGACCAGGCATTTCAATTTCAGGAATGATAGTTACGCCGCGAGCAGTGGCATATTTGATTACCTCTTTAATTTCTTTTTGCGTATAGTAACCACCATAAGGAATTGAATCGATTTTATGATCACGATAAGGGCCTATCATACTTCCTGCGCGATTAGCACCAACGGATGTAAGCTTAGGATATTTTTTTATTTCAATTCGCCAACCTTGATCATCTACTAAATGCCAATGAAACGTATTCATTTTATAAAGTGCGATTAAGTCGATGTATTTTTTGATAAACGTTACATCAAAAAAATGTCGTGACACATCGAGATGTACACCACGATAGCCAAACTGTGGATTATCGTTAATTGTCAAACAAGGCATCTGATTATTATGCTCAGAAGCATACCAAGCAAGTTGAGTAACTGTTGCTAATCCACGAATCAACCCTTTTTTACCTGCGACTAATTCGATTTTCGCGGGTGTAACGGTAAGGCTATACCCTTCAGAAGAATTATGCTTATCTACTTTTAAAATAATGTTCTTCCCACTCTTTGATGCGTGTGATGTTCGAGCAAAATTTAAGTTAGCACTTTCAGATAACCATTGTTGTGCAACAGCATAATTTGTTTTTGAAGCCGCAATTTTAATATCATTAGTTAAGCTGAAACTCCCAGAATTAAAAATGATGGTATCTGGTTTAGGTATAAGTGGTAAATCTACTTGAGCATAAGAAGAATGCCTCACGCTTAATAGTAACACAACGAGCGCAAGTTTAATTTTTTTAAACATAAGATTTATAAAATCAAATTAGTGAGCCGATGTAGATTTCTGATCGTAGTCGATGCCTTGAGAAGCAAGGATTGATTTTGCTTTCCATCCGTAATAAGCAAGATATAAGAAACAAGCCACGCCTACGAAATAACTATAGCGTATTCCGAGTAAATCTTCACTGGCTAAGTAACCCTGTAAAAGACTCACAAATCCTCCACCCATAATCATCATAATTAAAAACCCTGAACCTTCGTTTGTTTTCTTTCCTAATCCCGCAATTGCTAATGTAAAGATACAAGGCCATAAAGTAGAGCAGAATAATCCAACAGAAATGAAAGCATAAACGCTTGTCATACCGGAAGTCAACATACCTGTTATCAAGGCTATAATTCCGAACGTTGAAAATATCAATAATTGCTTCGCAGGATTTCCACTACTTAAATAATCTGCAAGTATTAAAATAACAATTACTCCTGCGTATGCAAAGAAGATAGTGATATCATGATTTGCTACTGCGTTTACGAATAAGAAAATTCCGAATGCTGCATAAGGTAATAACCATTTCAAAATATTTTTCAATCCTGATTTAACATCCATTGCACCAACGGCACCTGACCAACGACCAATCATTAAACTAGCCCAGAAGAGCGAAACATAGGGTGCAATTTCATTGGTAGGCGTATTTAAATAAACCTTCATGTATTCAGGTAAATTAGATGCAGTAGAAACTTCCACACCTACATATAAGAAGATGGCGATCATGCCCATCCATAATTGAGGGTATGACAATACTGACTTATCATTTGTATCATCTTTTACATCTTCCTTCAAATCATCGTAATGAATTTGATTAGGAAGACTTGAAAATTTAAACAGAACAGCAACAACTAAAAATGCTGCTCCTAAAATAAGATAAGGAACTTTTACTGCAGATAATGAATCGAGTTTAGCACCTTCGCTAATAGCTCCGAAGATGGCGAAAGAAACGATGATTGGTCCGATAGTAGTTCCGACATTATTAATACCGCCTGCAAGACTTAAACGCTGTGCTCCTTTTTTAGGATCACCAATTGTTATGGCCAACGGATTAGCCGCAGTTTGTTGTAATGAGAAGCCTAAAGCAACGATGAATAGACCTGTAATCATCAATCCGAATGAGGCTTGTTCAGCGGCAGGATAAAAAAGAAGGGAGCCTATAGCTGAAATAGTTAATCCCAATGCAATACCATTTTTATAACCTAGTCGGTTCAGCAAATCGCCTCCAGTCGCTTTCGAAATGAAATAATAAATGAGAGAGCCCACGGTATAGGCCACATAAAAAGCAAAAGAAATCATCTGACTTTGCCACTGTTCCAAATTGAGCTTTTCCTTAAATACAGGAATTAAAATATCATTACTTGCTGCTACGAATCCCCAAAAAAAGAATACAGATATAAGTATTAAGAAGGAGTTACTTGAATTTTGTTTTTTGATTTCCATTTTTTTGTTAATTGGTTGCTGAAAATACAAAAAAAATAGAAGGATACTATAAGATGATCAATTAGTTTCGAACTTCCTCTTTTAAATAGTTTGAAATAATGACTATTTGATAAATCCGCAAAACAAACAAGAGTAAAACACTTGTCACTAAATAGTAGATAGCATCAGCAGTCGGAAAGCGCAAAGTCAATATCATTAGAATTATCAAGAAGGACCCAGATAATATCGAATCAAAAATTTTTAAGAGTCTAAGTCTATTTGCCTCCGGTTCATGAATCGCTGGTTCATCTACCGAGTCTAATTGTTTTTTGAATTTGATTCCGAAATAAATCCAACATACCGCTACTAATAAAAAAACGAAAATTGAAACATTATGAATAATAGAATCGCTACTTAAATAAATCAAGACAGCAGCAATTAATAATAACAAAATTCCGTTTCGGATTGATTTTTTAACAAAATACTCAGCAAAATGAAACATAGCCAAAAAAAGTTTGGACAAATATATATTATTTTGGAGCATTTCAAATAAATCTCAACCTAATTCAAGCCTTAAATTAGCCACTTGAGATGTCTAATTTCACCTAAGTGTGGACAATTAAAATCAACTATCATTTTGGTACTTATCACTAAAACGACCAAATTAAGAATAATCAACAATCACTACTTAATAAAATATCTCAAAATGACCTGCAGATTCTAGTTTTTAATTAACTTCGTGGGTAAATAAACCTAATAAAAAAACAAGAATGAAAAAAAATCTACTATTTCTTTTTGCTTGTGCAATGGGATTGATGGCTAATGGACAGACTTCAGAGACCAAAACAACTGGCACTAAAACGAAAGCGGTTTCTTCAGGAGCTCACCGCTCATTTGTTAACCACACAAATGCAAAAGGTCCTGGTGTACCTAGCAACGCTGCAATTATTTACTCTCAAGATTTTGCTGGTGGTATTCCTGCAACATGGACAATCACTGATAACGCAGGTTTAGGTGAAGTATTTGCTTACACATTAACAGGTTCAACTGCTACACCTGATTCATTATTATCAGCTGGTACTACTGCTGCTAATGGTTATGTGATTTTTGACAGTGATAACGGTGGAACAAATGGTCCAGAAGATTGCGATATGGTAACTGACGCGATTAACTGTTCTGGTAAGTCAACTGTATTCTTGTCGATGAATGAGTACTTCTTACAATATGCTGCTTCTACAGGAACAGTATCAGTAAGTACAGATGGTATTAATTTCACGGATGTATACAGTGCGGAAACAGGATTAGCTCAAAATCAAACATCAGGAAATCCTCATTATGTACAAGCTGATATTTCTTCACTTGCTGCAAACCAAGCAACTGTTTACTTACGTTTCAAATGGACTGGTGACTATGACTGGTGGTGGATGTTTGATGATGTAACATTATTTGAACCAGCTGCAGTGGATGCTGGTGTTACAGCTTCGAGTTTAACATCAGGTTGTTCATTATCATCTACAACTCCTGTAACTATTACAATTAATAACTTTGGTGGAGCATCAATATCTAACATCCCTGTATCTTTTTCAGTAAACGGTGGAGCTGCAGTTAACGAAGTTGCTCCTGGTCCGATTGCACCAAATAGCAGTGCAGATTATACGTTCACAGCTACAGCAAACCTATCAACAGGCGCTAGTTCAACAGTTGTTTGTTCTGCAAATATTTCTGGAGATGCAAATGCCGCTAACAACTCATTATCTGTAACAGTAGACAACTTCACTCCAGTGAATTTATCAACTTCTTATGTTATGGATTTCGAAGCTGGTGATGATTTATCAACTTGGGCTGTATTTGATGGAAATGGTGATGGTGTAACTTGGAATCTTGCTACTACATTTGCTTACTCTGGTACACAATGTATCCGTAAAGCAGGTAGCGGATCATTAGATGATGATTGGATGTGGTCAGGATGTTTTGATATGACAGCAGGTACTACTTACCAATTAGACTACTGGTATCGTCAATTTGACTTCCAAGCTCCATGTTCA
>JBJOND010000057.1:0-19469 GCA_046052065.1 Bacteroidota bacterium
TAGATAAAAAGGGCGAGACCTTACGCATTATTCAGCAGTTAAGAGATGAAGTGCATCGTTTTGGAATTACGCACCACCGCAACAAGCGCAGCAAAGGGGTTATTAAAACTGAGTTATCCGACATTAAGGGCATTGGCGACAAGCTAGCGGAAAAATTGCTTCGCGAATTTAAATCGGTGAAGCGCATCAAAGAAGCCTCATTCGAAGAACTCACCGCCCTCATAGGCAAGTCCAAAGCCGAACTGGTGATGAATGGCTTGAAGGGGGAGGGGTGATTTGAAAAACGAATGATGATTTTGTAACTTAGTAAAAATAATAAGAGTTAATGAATCAAGCCGATATAATTAGAAATGAAATCATTGATAAGCTTTTGACAATATCAGATAAAGATTATCTAGCTGCACTATCACAAATTGTTGATAGTGTTGTTGTGAAAGAAGGGAAAATAAAACTTACAGAAGAGCAAAAGATAATGCTACAAATGAGCGAAGAAGATTATAATGAGGGGAGAATTCTTTCACAAGAAAATTTAGACCAGTCGGATTTTGAATGGTTAAAAGGAAAATAGTTTGGACGGATATTTTTAAAAGAAAAGCATGAAGAGAATTGAAGTAGTTGCAGCAATAATAAAACACAACAATAAAATATTATGCGTGCAACGAGGTGAAAATAAGCTTCCATACATTTCAAGAAAATTCGAATTTCCAGGTGGTAAAATTGAAGAAGGAGAAACAAAAGAAGAAACGATTAAGAGAGAGATTAAGGAAGAGTTAAATATGGCTATTCATGTCAAGGATGAATTTATCACAGTAAATCATCAGTATCCAGATTTTAATTTAACAATGCATAGTTTTATTTGTGATTGCGATAACCCTGAATTAACATTAACTGAGCATATAGATTACAAATGGCTTTCAAAAAATGAGATGGAACATTTAGACTGGGCCGCAGCGGATATTCCAATTGTAAATAAATTAATTAATAGTTCAAATGAATTATAGTTTAGAACAAAGTTTAAAAGCGGGGTTTATCAATTATCAAAGTCCAGCTAATAATGAATACCTACCACAATTTTTAGTAAATGATAAAATTGAAAACAAAAAAATATTGTCTACAATTTTACATGAACTTAATACATGTGATGAGTTTTGGTTTTCTGTTGCATTTGTAACTACTAGTGGAATTGCGGCATTGATAGAAACTCTAATCACATTAAAAAATAAAGGAATAAAAGGTAAAATACTCGTTTCACAATACTTAAATTTTACACAACCAGAGGCGTTAAAGAGATTATTAAAATTTGAAAATATTGAATTAAAAATAGCCGTAGATAATGAATTCCATTCAAAAGGCTATTTATTCAGAAAGAAGAACATTTACAATTTAATAATTGGTAGTAGTAATCTAACAGCAAATGCATTATGCAGTAATGTTGAATGGAATTTAAAAATCAGTGCTAATGATAATAGCCATATTATTCTTAATGCTTTAAAAGAATTTGATAGTGAATATAAAAAATCGGTTTTCGTTACAGAAGAATTTATAAGCAGCTATTTTAAGTTATACCAACAGCAGTTTGAATTATCAAGAGCACTTAAAAATCAATTTGAATTAACGGGTAATCAAAATATAACCCCAAATTCAATGCAAAAAGAGGCTTTGAAAAGAATCGAAAGTATTCGCCTAGAAAATAAAAACAAAGCGCTCTTAATATCGGCAACGGGAACAGGCAAAACATATTTATCGGCTTTTGATGTTAAACGCGTAAACCCAAAGAAATTTTTATTTATTGTACACAGATTGAATATTGCAAAGGCTGCACAAAAGGCCTATCAAAATATTTTTGGCAAAACGAAAAGTATGGGATTTTTTTCAGGAAACGATAAAGATGTAGAAGCCGATTTTATTTTTTCAACAATACAAACAATATCAAAAGAAGACAATTTAAGACGGTTTAAACCAGAAGAATTCGATTACATCGTAATTGATGAAACACACAGAGCAAGTGCAGATTCCTATCAAAAAATATTGAATTATTTTAAACCTAGGTTTTTATTAGGTATGACAGCGACACCTGAACGAACAGATGGTTTAGATGTGTTCAAATTATTTGATTACAATATTGCTTATGAAATACGATTACATAAAGCACTCGAAGAAAATATTTTAAGTTCATTTCATTATTACGGTGTAACCGATATAACAGTTGATGGTAAAGTTTTAGAGGAGAATGCAGATTTTAAATTATTAACATCTAATGAAAGGATAGATAAAATAATTGAAAAAGCTCAGCTTTATGGTTGTGACGATGGTAATGTCAGAGGTCTTATTTTTTGTTCTAAAAAAGAGGAAGCGCTTGAACTATCAAAAGGCTTTAATAATCGAGGGTTAAAAACTATTACATTGACAGATAATAGTACTGAGCAAGAAAGAGCAAAGGCAATTGAAAAGCTAGAATCCGATATTAAAGAGTTAGATTATATTTTTACCGTTGACATATTTAATGAAGGGATAGATATTCCGCGCGTCAATCAGATTATAATGTTAAGGCCAACACAATCGGCCATAATATTTATACAACAATTAGGTAGAGGGTTAAGAAAAATTGTTGATAAGGATTATTTAACAGTAATAGACTTCATTGGTAATTATCAGAATAATTTTTTAGTGCCAATTGCACTTTTTGGCGATTCAACTTATAATAAAGATAAATTAAGAAAGTTAATGACTAGTGGTAGTAATCAAATACCAGGTGCATCTACAATAAATTTTGATAAAATAGCAAAGGAAAAAATATTTAAAGCCATTGATAATGCAAATATGCAGAAAGTAAAGGATTTAGATAATGATTATAAGTTGCTAAAATTTAAGTTGGGCAAAACACCAATGATGGTTGATTTTTTAGATCATGGTTCACGCGATCCATTTCTTTTTGTTAAGCAATCAAAATCATATTTTAATTATATTTTAAGACATGAAACACATTTGTTAAATAGATTAAATAAAAATGAAATTAAATTATTAGAACTATTTGCTAACGAAATTAATAATGGCAAAAGGGTTGAAGAGTCAATTATTTTAAATGAAATTCTTAATAAGAAAAAAATTACCATATTAAATTTAAAAAACATTATTAAAGTAAATTATGGGTATGAAGTCTCAGATGAAAATATAATTTCCTATGTAAATAATTTGAACTTTGTTTTTATAAACAATAAAAGAAATATTGTTAAAATAAGCGATAATGAATTTGTTATAGATAATGATTTATTGACAGCAATGAGAAATGAATTGTTTTTATCTTTTTTAAATGATAATATTAAATATTCTATCAAACAATTTGAAAATAATTTTAATAAACAGCTATTTACAAATGGATTTATTAGATATAATAAATATTCCAGAAAAGATGTTTTTCGAATTCTAAATTGGGAACAGAAGCCAATTGAACAAAATGTTGGAGGTTATTTAGTCAGTAAGGACAAAACAAATTGTCCCATATTTGTCAATTATAAAAAATCTGAAAATATTACAAACTCCATTAAATATGAGGATCGATTTTTAAACAATCGAGAATTTGAATGGATGAGTAAGAATAAAAGAACACTTAATAGTCCAGATGTAAAAACTATTATAAATCAAGAATCAAACATTAGATTACCTCTTTTTATTAAAAAAAGTAATGATGAAGGTTTGGATTTTTATTACATGGGAGATGTTAATGTAATTGAAACTAGTGTTGTGCAAACAACAATTGAAAATGACAAAGGACAAAAAATGCCAATTGTTAAAATGAATTTTATTCTAAATCATGTTGTTGAAGAGCAAATTTATAATTATATAATTGATGAATCCGATGTCTCCGAACAAGATATCATAAAAAACGATACTAGTGTTTACAATATTTTAGATGATTATAAAGTAAAACAATTTGTAAATACATTGCCCTTAATTAATTTAAAGGCAGCTGCGGGTGAGTTTAGCAACCTTCAAAATATTGAAGTAGAATCATGGATACAGCTTAACAAGGACTTTAATTACAAACCAGGTTATTTTGTTTGCCAGGTATTAGGCGAGTCTATGAATAAAATTATTCCAAATGGTTCTTGGTGTTTATTTAAAGAAGACTGCGGTGGCAGTAGAAATGGGAAAGTGGTATTGGTGTATAGAAAAGATTATGTTGACTCTGATTTTGGTAGTTGCTTTACAGTGAAATTATATGAAAGTGAGAAAACCAAAGTTGGTGATAGTTGGAGACACACGAAAATAACACTTAAACCACAGTCATTGAATAATGACTACGAGGATATAGTATTGCAAGAAGAAGAGTTGTCGGAATTTAAAGTAGTAGGAGAATTTGTTGAGGTGTTAAAATAACTCACCCCTTCATCAACCTATCAAACTTTTCCTTCAAGGCTTTTTTGAGGGCAGGACTACCAACAACGATTAACTCGTCGGAGAAGCCCATGATAAAACGAGTGATGGGTGTAAGGTTATACACCTTCGTTTTGAAAAGGTATTGGTGCGTCTTGCTGGATTTTACTTTCTTAATGTATTTCTCGGTAGATGGATACTGCTCTTTTAATAAAACGTAAGACCGTACCGTTAGTAATAACTCAATCTCATATTGCTGCTTGGCAAATGGAAATCCGAATACATCCGGTTGATGGGCCTCATGTAATTTTTCAAACTGGAAATTTTTAGTGCCTACCGTTACTCCACTGATGCGCTCGATGTTAAAGTATTTGTTGGTTTTCGTTTTTACCTCGTAAGCAATTAGGTTTTGGTAGTTATCTGTAAAGGCAATGGGCTCTACTACGCGGTCGCTTATGGAGTTAGAATTTGTGCTGTGGTATTTCTTTAAGGTCGCTTGCTTCTTGTCATTAATGGCCGTGTTTAATGCATCTACAATTTTATTAAGATGCACTTTCAATAATAAATTAGTATCGCTGTTTAAAGAAGATCGTACGTAGAGCTTTTTTAAAATACCATCTTTTAATTTTGTTTTCTTGCCAGCTGTTAGCAATAGTTTTTTTAAAAGCATCACCTCTTCATCCGTGAAATTATTCTCGTAGCTGTCTTCGTTACCGCCTAATATTTTATAATGTCCAAAGGCGTCTTTCTCAATGCTAAATCCTAACTCCGTTAAGAGCGCAAAATAACGATACACCGTTCGCTCGGTACTGTTTAATACATCAGATAAAAACCGAATCGATTTTGCCGGATTCGTTTTTAAAAGGGTAATTAATTTTAATACACGAAGGATTTTATGCTGGTTGTACATGCTAACAACAATTGATTATTTCTTTTGAAACTTCGATTGATACGTTAAGCCATCCTGCATCACATGTATCAAATACATTCCATTTGTTAACGTAGAAATATCTTTATTCAGTATGTGCTTGTCTTGCGAGGAGATGAAATAATTTTCATCTGCAACTAGTTTTCCTGAAAGATCTTCTATGCGTAAATTGATTTTACCACTAATCGTTTCCGGTAACTTAATGCTAATAACATCATTCGCAGGATTAGGATAAACAGCTAATGTATTTGTGGCTTGAATACTTCCAATGCCTGCTGTTGTTCCTGTAACAAAAGTGAACTTAGGACTCCAAGGACCTAATACGGATCCATCTAGACTGCGCATGCGCCAGTAGTAACGTGTGTTAGGCAATAGACTAAATTGTTGAGACGTGTTCGTTAATCCAGTAAGGTTATGAATCAGATAGGTACCACTAAAGGAAGTAGCTGTAGCAACTTGTAAAGTGTAAGAGGAAGCTCCGTTGGAAGGGTTCCATAATAATACAGGATTAGTTACCACATTCGTTGCTGAATCAGGAGGGAAAACTAATTCAGGAGCACCAGCAATTGTTGTGAAATCATTTACCACAGAGTTTAAACTTTCATGTCCGCCGTTGTTTGATCGTACTCTCCAGAAGTATTTAGTGTATCCTAAAAATGTTGGCGACTGAATATAGGTTAATGCAGTTGTTTTTGAATAATAAATCGATGAGAACAATGAATCTGTACTAAACTCCACGGTATATAAAATCGCTTCAGGCACTGCTGTCCACTGATAAGGCGTAGTGGCTAATACTCCCGTTGCATGATTCGCAGGTAAGGTTTGCGTAGGTGCGTTAGGGATAGTATCATTCACTCCAATGTATGTGACAAACATTTCAATCTTTTGTAGCGGTACATCGTTTGCATCTCTTGGAGAAGCTACAATGGTATCTACTACTTCCATTCCTTCTGTTACTTTTCCAAACACCGTGTATTGTCCATCTAAGAAAGTAGCATTCGCAACGCAAACATAAAATTGTGAATTTGCACTGTTGATGTTGGTATCGCGCGCGGCACCAATAATACCTCTTAAATGTCGCACAGGACTAAATTCAGCATTCACTGTTGGCTGATTCGGATTGCCATTTCCCCATGTAGAGATTGGTCCGTTGATAGAATTAGGATCTCCACCTTGAATAACAAAACCTGGAACTACACGATGAAAGGCGGTGCTATCAAACGCTTGTGCATTCGCAAGGCTGTCAAAATTATTTACATGATTCGGTGCTACGAGCGGAAACAATTCAATGTTGAATGTTCCGAGATAATTTCCTGCACGCGTTGTTACAATTTGATAACGTGGTTTATCAATTCCTTGTGCATGAATAAAAGTTGTTGCAAAAAGAAAACTACATACAAGAAGTAAAACTAATCGTTGTGGGTTGAATAATTTATTTTCCATATTTTTTGTCTGCTAATTTTAGTGCATCATAAACGTTAACAATTCCTGCCGATTTACAAAGGTCGCTATAGAAAACCATCGTATCAGGCGCTCCTGGTTTTTTAACTTGTTGCGTTGGTTTATAAACGGTCTTCATTAAAAGCTCTTTTAACTGAGGCGCAGTGATTGAAGGATAATAAGAAATAATTAATGCTGCTACTCCAGCTACAACAGGTGCAGCCATACTTGTTCCGTTTTTTTGACCGTATTCGTTATTTAAAATCGTTGAATTAATTTTTACTCCTGGGGCAAATAAATCAACATAGTTTTTTCCGTAGTTAGAAAATCCGCCAGGATTTCCATCGGCAGCAGAGGCACCCACATCAATCCAGTTTTTCCAGGCATTGCCTTTTACCTTTTTATAATTCGGATTTGGGAAACGTTGTTCAACATCTAAATCTAAGGCTTCATTACCTGCTGCATGCACTAGCAAAACATTTTTTGAAATCGCATATTGCACAGCATCATCAATAAATTCTTTTTTGTACGATAAAGGTTTTCCAAAACTCATGTTAATCACACGTGCTCCATTATCCACTGCATAACGAATCGCAAGAGCAATGTCTTTGTCGCGTTCATCACCATTCGGTACAACACGTAAAATCATTAATTGTACATTATCAGCAATGCCATCAATTCCTTTATCGTTGTTTCTTACAGCTCCAATAATTCCGCTTACATGCGTTCCATGATCTCCTTCGGAAACGACAGTTCGGTTTCCATAATTACGATCGTTGATGTTAGCATCATCATCTCCGACTAATAAGCGAGGGTCGTATTGTAAATTAACATGATATTGTAAATGCGATTTATTTGACTCCATCGTTCGCTTCATATCAGCAATCAACTTTGCATAAGTTCCACCCTTTTGCAAGTTCGATATTAAACGATTTGTAGTAATCGTGATAAGTGAATCAGATGAAGAATTTTCTTGCAAATCTTTTATTGAAAGCGTATCACGATTTAATTTCTTTTGCAACGATTCGAAATAAGTAATGGAAGACGATAAGCGCTTATCAAGTGTTTCGTATTCTTTCTTTTTACCTTCATAAATTCTTAAAGCATCTTTATAATTAGCGTATTCTGCTGGATTATTTATTGTATCAGAAGGGTATTTAAAAAATGACTGATACGTACGCACTAAACGAGTGACTTCATAATTATCGATTTCATAACTCTGAATTTTATTACCTAAATAATTCCAACCATTTATATCGTCAATGTATCCGTTCTTGTCATCATCAACGCTATTGCCCATTTTCTCGTTTTTGTTTTTCCAGATATGCGCTTTTAAATCTTCGTGATTGATGTCGGTACCATCATCTATAACGGCTACTATTACCGAAGTAGATGTTTTACCTTTTAATAATTCATCATAGGCACGATTAGTTCCAATGCCATAAACGGAATCCTTTGATAAATCAAGATTCTGCCAGTTAGCAGGAAGCTTTTGAGAATAAGAAGCAACATGAAATGCAACAAGACAAGCAATGAGCGCAGGTCGGAAGAAACGATTAGACAACATAAGGGTGTTTAAATTATTCCCGAAAGATAAACACTCTCTTTTAAGTTAAAAAGTCCGATTTATTGTTTAAAGCTATAATTAATAACAGCGCTGTTAAATAATACAGGAAGTGAAATTCAAATCAAATAATCCTTTTCACGAAGGGTTTAAGGTAAGGAAGTAGGGAGTGGGATGCAAGGTTTTTTCGATTTGCTTCCCGATTCCTCGGGATTGAAAATTTGAAAGGTCTAATCCTGCTCTCTGACCTCCCTAAATCCCTCCAAAGGAGGGACTTCAACTTCTCCGCTCCGCTTGGAGAGGGCAGATAAGTTTTTATATTTGATTATGAATTCTGATAATTCTGAAAATAACAAACCTGGATATATTACAGCTAATCCCCAAAATTATTTATTTATCAAAGGGATTAGAGATAAATTAAAACGTAAGCCAACAAAAGCGGAAGAACTTATTTGGTTTTATTTAAAAAACAAAAAAACAGGGTTCAAAATCAGAAGGCAACATATCATTGATAATTTTATAGTGGATTTTGTTTGCTTATCAAAAAAAGTTGTGATTGAAATAGATGGGAAGATTCATTTAATTCAAAAGGATTATGATGAAGCAAGATCAAGTCGACTTAATGAATTAAATTTTAAAGTAATTCGATTTGATAATGAAGAAGTGTATTTGAACCCAGAAAAAGTTGCCAACGAAATCAAAGAAGTGTTACAAAACAGATAGTATCTACAAAATTTTTTAAAATTCGCTATCTCTATAGGCAATGTGCTAAAAGTTGGACACTTAAACAACTCCTCTCCTTTGGAGAGGTTGGGAGAGGTCTCAATAATACCTCTTCGAAAACTCATACAAATTAAACCCTCCTTTTTGCATCGCATTATCAATCTCACTAACGAGGTCGTCTATACGAACATCGTGCATGCGAGCTGCTTGGATTAATCGATAAGCTTGCTCCGCTAATAAGCGCGTGTTTTTTTGCGGTGGATGTTGCTGCTGATGTTTAATAATCATCGTTGCTAATTCTTCCACTCCCTCGTTGTTCACAGCAGAAGTTTTTAAAACTGGAATATGCCATCCGTCTTTTAGCGGACGTTCATGTAATGTCTTGTGAATATTCGCAACAAAAATATCGGCACCGGCGCGGTCTGCTTTGTTCACCACAAACAAATCACCGATTTCCATAATACCTGATTTCAACGTTTGGATTTCATCACCCGCTTCAGGAACTAAAACAACAATCGTAGTGTTCGCCATTGAAACAATTTCTACTTCCGATTGACCTACACCAACGGTTTCTATGATGATATGATCAAAGCCTGCTGCTTTCATTACTTCGAGAACTTCAAGCGTACGGGCCGATAATCCGCCTAAAGCCCCTCGTGTTGCGAGCGAACGAATGAAAACACGATCATGATTGAAATGCTCGAACATACGTAAGCGATCGCCTAAAAGGGAACCATGTGTAAAAGGACTTGTAGGATCAACAGCTAAAACAGCAATCTTATTGGGTTCACCTTTCGAGTTGTTGCGCTGTAATAGAACTTTTATCAGTGCATTAATCAGCGTGCTTTTTCCTGCACCTGGAGGACCAGTAATTCCAATGACAGGAACTTGTTCGTCTAAAGAGATTGATGATAACAACGACTCATACCCTTCTAAATGATTTTCAACTGTGGTAATAGCGCGTGCAATACTGCGTTTATCGCCATTCTTAAAATTGAGTTCGTTCGCTGCATTCATCAGCGCTAAATTAATAGGTAATTGCGAATAATTAGCAATAATCAATCTGATTGTTGTATTTTTAACTCGTTCATGGTCTTAAGCATAAAACAGAAAATCTAATAAGGTAGAATTACGTTTTATGTTACGTTAAAAGGGAATCTGGTGTAAGTCCAGAACAGTTCCCGCTGCTGTAAGCAACATGTAATTCTTTTTTCATTTGAGCCACTGTGCAAATGGGAAGGCAGAAAAAAGAAGTTGTAAGTCAGAAGACCTGCCAGGAACAACATAAATTCAGGCGCTTTCGGAGAAAAGGCGTAGGATGATGAGAAACTACGATTATATCGCATGGTTTCTTTCATTGGCTTTTAACGGCTGTGCCTGACAGATAGTATCCAATGAGAAAACAACTGCTGACATTTTTATTCCTATTTTTTTGTTTGCAATCGCATGCTCAAATGCGCGATAGCATTTTTCAGTTAAAGTCGGTGGAGATTAACGGATACAAACCCACCGCTTCAGAACCAGGTGTTATTTCGCAAAAATTAGATACAACGCCGATTACGAAATTATTTTCTTCTTCACTCGCTGAACAATTAAGTCGTGAGGGAAATGTTTTTATCAAAACAAATAGTCCGGGAGGAGTAGCAACTGTATCAATTGGTGGAAGTAGTGCATCGCAAACATCCTTGCTATGGAACGGATTGCTTTTGAATAATCCGATGTTGGGTTTGTATGATTATTCCTTGATTCCTACTTTTTTATTCGATCAGGCACAGGTGCAATACGGAGGAAATGGTGCAACACAAGGAAATGCTGCTGTGGGAGGAAGTATACAGTTATTATCGCAGCCAAAGACAATTGACGGATACGCAACAGAGTTAGTTATGGGGCTTGGATCATTTCGTTCACAACAATTAGGAGTTGCATCTTATTATGGAACAGAAGGAATAAAAATTACAACTCGCGCGTACTTCCAGCAGAATAAAAACGATTATCCTTTTCAAGACTTATACGGAAGAACAAGGCAGCAACAAAATGCAGCGTTGAACCAGCAAGGATTCTCGCAAGATTTACAAATAGGTGATGCTAAAAATAATTTGTCTGTTCATACCTGGTACTTGAAAAACGAGTATCAGATTCCAGGAAGTTTATTACAAAGCAAATCTGCTCAAAAACAAAATGATGAAGCGGTTCGAACGGCATTAACATGGAATAAACAAACGAGTAAAATAAATCTAATCTGGAATGTAGGTTATACAAACGATAAAATTAGATTCATTGATTCCTTAATTCCGTTGGATGAAAAAAGTAGGTCAAGTTCTATCCAAAGTGATTTTTATGTCGAACATCAATCAGGAAAAAAATGGAAGAGCAGTTATCGATTGAATTATAATTATACAGAAGCTTTTACAGACGCCTATCAACAAAAGCAAACAATACAAACGGTTAATTTGATTATAAAAACCTCCTATGAAACAGAGAAAGTGTATGCATCATTATCAAAAAGAAGTAGTTTGTATAATCAAGAGTATAACTTGTTGATTCCCTCTTTAGATGTGAAAGCGAAGGTCTATAAAAACCTTTCCGCATTATTGGAGGTTTCTCGCCTCTATCGTAATCCCACACTCAACGATTTATATTGGCAACCAGGAGGAAATCCGAATATCAAAACAGAGAAAGGATGGAATCATTCTGCAGGTTTTGAATTATCCGAGAAGAAAGAAAAATGGAATTATCAGCTTCAGGCCGTTGGTTTTTATACGTTGATGCAGAATGAGATTTTGTGGTCTCCAAGTGATATGGGATTTTATTTCGCACAGAATGTAAATGAAAGTCGATCGAAAGGAGTTCGTGTATTTGCACAACTAACACGCAAAGGAGAAAAATCTAATTTATCAGGATGGATAAATACTTCCTACGGAAATTACCTCGTAAAACAATCTTCTGCAAGTGTTGAATTTAGAAATAAAATTTATACGCCACATGAAATTTACAAATGGGGAATGACGTATGCGTATAAAAATTTTAAATTGAATTATTACGGAAGCTATGCAGGATATAGTTTTGCAACGAGTGATAATTCATCATGGACAAATCCTTTTTTATTGCAGGATGTTTCGTTGAGTTATTCGACGGAGATTAAAAATAGCACCTTGCAATTTTTTGCAGGATGCAAAAACATGTCTGATGAAAAGTATGAGATAGTAAAATACCGACCTATGCCCGGTAGAAGTTATCAGGCAGGAGTACGTATGATGTTAAAATAAATCAACCTAATTTTTCTGAGAGTAATTTCATCTCGAGGCGTGCGCTTATTTTTTCATACAACACATTATAAACAGCCTCACAGATAGGGATATCCGCTTTTAAAGTTTTGTTGATTTCATGAATACAAGCAACAGCATAATAACCTTCTGCAATCATATTCATTTCGAGTTGCGCACTTTTTACGGAGTAGCCTTTACCAATCATTGATCCGAAAGTACGGTTACGACTAAATTGCGAATAACATGTTACCAATAAATCACCAAGGTAAGCAGAGTCGTTAATATCGCGTTGAATAGGATGCGCTGCTTC
The DNA here is from genome assembly GCA_046052065.1 of Bacteroidota bacterium. Classification (GTDB taxonomy): domain Bacteria; phylum Bacteroidota; class Bacteroidia; order AKYH767-A; family OLB10; genus CAINEC01. The sequence goes on from JBJOND010000057.1 coordinate 12,606, forward strand.
TGTAAAACGTTTGATCTCACGAATAGCTGATGAAATTAATACCGCTTGAAAATTATCTCCGTATCCGATTCCATGACAAATACCACTAGCAATCGCCATGATATTTTTTAATACTGCTGAATACTCTGTTCCGAAAATATCATCACTAGTGATAGTTTGAATATAACGACATTTTAAAAGGCTCGCCATGGCTTCTGCTTTTGCAGCATTCGGACAAGCAACAGTTAAGTAAGAAAGTTTTTCGAGTGCTACTTCTTCTGCATGACAAGGTCCCGTGATAACACCAATATTTTCAAAAGGGACATCATAAGTATTATGCATATAATCGCCTACAATTTGAAATTTCTCGGGTACGATTCCTTTAATAGCAGAAAAGACCGTTTTTTTTTTAAAATCTTCGGTGGTTAATCCTTCAAGCGCTTTTGTTAAGAAAGCAGCAGGAACAGCAAGGATGATGATATCCGAAGTTGCAATAACCTCTTTGATGGAAGATGAAGGTCGAACAATTTCTAAATTCAGTTCAACATCACTTAAATAATTGGGGTTATGCTTATAACGATGAATGAACGCAACAGACTCTTCATTACGAATCCACCAATGAACTGCATTCACATTATTAGATGCAATTTTCACAAGGGCTGTCGCCCAGCTTCCACCTCCAATTACTGCAATTGATGTTGTATTCATTGCTGCGAATATCGGAAATTTATTCCGTATCGTTCGTGTATGACATTCAAGTGATGCAGCGCATGTCCGATGGTAAAAAATCCGATAGTAGCTGCACAATTTTTATTTCCGTTAGCGGTTCCTAAAAACAGTAACTGCTCTTCGTTGAACGATTGATAAAGCGCGATGGTAGATTTACGCAGCAATACTAACTCGTCTAAAATATCTTGCATCGAACGATGGTTTGCAAAAGAATGATCACTGTAAACATTCTCATCAAATCCTGGAAGCTCAGTCGCATCCTTTCTTGAAAATCTCAACGCACGATACGCCATAATTCGTTCGGTATCGATAATATGTTGCAGGACTTCTTTCACAGTCCATTTCCCATCTGCATAAGCATAGGTTTCTTTATCGTGAAAATCAGCAACAGCAAGCGATGATAAAAATTCCAATGAATAATTCAACGCGTTCATTAATTCATCTTGCGCAACAAGATTTATATAATGCGTAAGGTATGGATGATGGGGAGGTAGGTTTGATTTTAGCATAGGGTAAAATTAGGGAAAATGGGGAAATAGATAATATCGATAATTAGAGATTTGGGTTTGCATACAGGTGTAGGTTTACCCGTAGTGTGCTAGTGCTACTGCAGACCCGTACCTGATGAAGCAAACCAAACGAATCCTTTATCTAAAATTTATTTTTCAAATCCATTTGGCCGTGTAAAATTCTAATCACTTCAATTTCTTTATCAGAAATTTTTCGAAAAAATATTAGGTGACGGTAAGCTATAAACCCGAGAATACCTGGTGCTATTTCATTGTAAGATTTTCCAAGCTTTGGTGAAGCTGCTAATTCTTCACAAGATTTAATCAATAACAAATAATATTTATCCGCTTGCCGTTCCGACCATGTAACACTCGTGTATTGCCATATAGCAGCTAAATCTTCAACAGCCTTATTCGTTAATTTGAATTTAGCCATTCTTTTTTTGCTTCTTTAATTTGGCAAGATGTTTTTTTGCATCAAAATTTTTCGCGGTTCCACTATCAATCCCCTCTTGAATAGCGCTCTTTAATGCGATTAATCTATCTTCTTCTTCTTCTAATAAACGCAAACCAGCACGCACTACTTCGCTTGCATTACCAAATCTTCCGTTTGTAATAGAAGCTTCTATAAAAGATTCAAAATGATTTCCTAATGAGATGGAAGTATTCTTTCCCATAATATTCTTTTTTGCTAAGTTACCAAAATTTGGTAACTATGTCAATCCTAAAATAAAATTGTTTCGCGGCAAACGAAAAGGATAATATTGAAATAGACAAAATCAATTGATTTAAATGATTAAATTTTCAAATTAACACATTTTCAAATCTTCAAATTGACCAATTAAATTTTTATTTTCGCTTCACAAACATCTTCCTATGCGCATCTTAAAAATTATCGGACTATCACTAGCAGCTATCGTATTGTTAATTGCAATCGTTGGATTGTTCCTTCCTTCAACAGTTTCAATAGAACGTTCAATCGTAATTAATGCAGCAGCAGAAAAAACCTACGAGCAAGTAAATGTTTTGAAAAACTGGGAGCAATGGAATCCGTTTTTAAAGATGGATCCGAAATCGAAGATTGCCTATAATGATATTCCCGCAGGAGCAGGTGCAACATATACATGGGCGAGTGAAGTAACTGGAGAAGGGACAATGACGATATTAAATACAACACCGTATTCGTCTGTTAAATTTCAATTGGAGTTTAAAGGACAAGGATTGTCGCAATCAGAATTTCGTTTTAGTCCCGAAGGAAACAATTCCACCAAAGTAAGTTGGTCGTTTAGTAGCGATATTGGAAATAATCCGTTTTCACGCGTGTTCTGGACATTTGGTACTACTATGATGAAAGATGCTTTTGATGGTGGTCTTAAGGACTTAAAAACGCAAGCAGAGAAAAAATAAACTGTTACAACCATAAACGAAAAAGGGCCTGATGATAATCAAGCCCTTTTTTTATGTTTTCGTAAGAATTAGTTACCGCCTTCGATTTCTTTTTTCTCTTCGCCCTTTTTCTCTTCACCTTTCGATGCGTCTTTGAATTCTTTAATTCCTTTTCCTAATCCACGTGCTAACTCAGGTAATTTCTTACCCCCGAAAAATAGTAGTAACGCAACGATAATAAGGATAGCTTCATTTCCACCCAATCCTAAAAATCCTAATGTGATAACTAATGTCATAATGTTTGTTTTTTTCGACGAGTCAAAGGTATAAAAATAAAATTTAGAAAATCGAACTTATTATCAAACTAAACTAAAATCACCTTGCAATCCACGATTGAGGATTTAGTTTTTCGCTATTTCGCCATATTTCGAGGTGAATTTCGCCTCTGCCTGGGCTCTCCTGAGAGGAAGCCACCACACCAATACTTTGTTTTGTATTTAGACTTTGTCCCGTTGCAACATTTACTGTCTCTAAATTCGAATATACTGTAAAGAAATCGCCATGGCGAACAATAACCGCCTTGCCAGCTCCTGGAAGTGTAATGATTCCACTTACAACACCATTAAACAACACTCTAGCCGATGCATTCTGACGTGTTAAAATATCTACTCCGTTGTTATTGATAATAACCCCTTTTAAGTCTTTATGCTCATGTTGCCCAAACGATGAACTGATAGCACCCGATTCAACAGGCCATGGCAATGAACCTTTATTGCTAATAAAGCTATTCGAGAGCTTTTCTGCTTCAGGAGTTAATGAGATTTCTGCCCGCTTAGGAGCAGTTGTTTTGGAACCACTTTTTGGAGTGGTCGTTTTAGTGGCTGTTGTAGTTGTTGTCGTAGTCGATGTAGTTTTCTTTCTAGCCTTCTCAATTTCTTTAGCAATTAATCGCTCAATAGCACGATCTAAATTCTGTTTCGTTTTTTGCTTTTGTGCTAATGCCTTTTTTAATGCCTTTTCTTTTAAACTCAGTTGTGCTAATAATTCCGCTTGATTAACTTTTTCTTTTTCAAGTTGTGTTTTATTCGAAACTTCAGATTGCTTTAATTGCGTCTTCTCATCTACCTGCTGCTGCAACTCTGTTTTCTTTCCGTTAAGCTGGTTTTTTGTGCTGATGATTTCTTCCGCTTGCTTCCGACGATATTCAGCAAACTCTTGAATTATTTTTATGCGTTGATAAGCCTGGTTAAAATCGTTGGCCGCAAATACAAACATCAAACGCTGATACACATTTTTATTTTTATCTGCATATAAAATCAACTTGGTATAGTCGGCTTTTAATTGCTCAAGCTTCGTTTCTAAATTGGTAATCTCGTTGCTGGTTGTTGCAATTTCATTTCCAATTTCATTAATCTCACTATTGATGGTTGTTATCAACGATTGACGTAATGCAATTTTCTTTTTTAATGCAGTAATCTGTTCTTTCGTTGCATTTTTATTTTTTGAAACCTGCTTTAGTTGCGAGTTCGTTTGCTCAATCTCTTTTTGAATCTTCGCTTTCTTGGCCTCTAATTCTTTTTTCGATTGCGCAAAAGCAGCATCGCAGGATAAAATCCCGAATAAAAAAACGAATGCAAGCTTAACGAATTCTTTCATAATTGTTCGGAATGTTAAACGGAAAATCTAATGATTCAGCTTTCGCTACTTTCCCGTATTCAATTCTGATTTCAATATTTTTATCGGCAGTGATATTGGTCTTCGATTTAAATGGAAACAATCCTCCATCAGTTAAACGAAAATCGCTGTACTCGGTATTTAGAATCTTATTGATGCGCTGGTCTTCTACTTGAACGCGATTTATTCTATACGTAGTATCGTTCACATACACATCTTGTATCACAGGTTTATTCAAATCCTTTTCTTCTAACGAACGCTTTAGTTTTTTCTTATTCAACGAACTTAAAATATAAAACTGCGAACCTAAACTGTCTTCTAAGTAAACGGAGTTAAAACGATTTTCATTTTTCTTATACGCAAAAAAGTTTCCGTAAAGTAGTGCTTGCACAATCTCAAAATTGACTTTCATCTGTAACATCTTGTTGATGGATTCGAAAGAGGTTACTTCATATTTGTTATTTATTTTGTCGAGAATTTTAACAGAATCTTCTGTAATCATTAACCGCGCGACTTCAATTCCTAAAAGTGGCGAAACAGAAATCCAAATGACACTATCTTTTTTACTTCGGTAGCTAATGTTAAAATTCATTTCACCGCCTTCTCTCACTACTGTCACACTTGCTTTGGCTGTTACTAATGCAGAATTAAATGAGCAAGAATCTAATTTATCCTGTAAATCTTGTACTGATTTATTCACCATGGGCTTAATATCGGCAGCAACAGGAGCAACCACCTTTTTTTGCGTCTTGCAACTACTTACCGTCACTAATAAGCATAGGGCAAAAGCAAATCGAACAAAATAATTATTCATAGTAGCTACGGTCATTTATTTTGCGGTCAATTTGCTCGGTATGATCACCCGTAGCTTTAGCTTTTTTCCAAAGCTCTACCGCTTTGTTCACATTGCCTAATTTAAATTCAATATCTCCTGCATGTTCAAGGATGGTTCCATTGGTCGCGCCTCCATTTTGAATTGCTTTTTCAATCCATTTTTTTGCTTCATTGTATTCTCCTTTCACAAATAAAATCCACGCATAAGTGTCCTCGTAAGAAGGATTACCCGGACTTAATACATTTGCTTTTTCAGACATATAAGCGGCTTTAGCAAGATTCTCTTTTCGAAGTGATAAAAAGTACGACCAGTTATTTAAAACCATAATATTAGCTGAGTCTAACTGATAGGCCTTACCGAAATATTTATCGGAATCTTCAAACTTTTTCAAAGTGTTATAAACGTCGCCAAGGTTAGTGTAAAATTCAATCAGTTGATCGTTATTATCTACTACCATTTTACTACCTGTAATAAACGTCTTAACGGCCTCTTCGTAATTTTTATTCTGCGATTTAGCAATTCCGTTTAGTAAATACAAAAAGCTTTGATCAGAGAATAATGATTTAGCCTCTTCAGATTCTGATTCTAGAGCAGGGTAGTCTTTCAAATCGATTTCTAAGAACAGTAATTGTTGCCATGCCTGTAAATTATTTTTATCAAGCTTAACTGCTTTTCGATATTGTTCTCTTGCTTCGGTTTGTTTATTATTCATTCCTAAGAAGTCGCCATACACCGCTTGTGCATTCGATTCTTCTGGTGCTGTCTCACTTAGCAATCGACTTAACTCAAATGCTTGCGACATCATATCAGGATTGTCTTTCACTAACGGAAGATAACTTGTAAGAATGCTGATTTTAATTCCTGATGAAAGCTTCGGCGATTGAAATGCTTTTTTTAATTGTTCAAACGATTCCTGTGTTTTGCCTTCGCTTCTAAATTGTTCTGCTAAGCTAAGTGCTACATTCGGATTCTCCGGATCTATCTTTTGCATTCTTGCAATCGTCTGTTGCATTTCAGCTTTCATCCCGTTAGCAGAATACAAATCGACTAAAATCGAATAGTAATCGATATTAGTAGGATCGGTCTTGATTAACTTTTCAATCTCAGCGGCAGCCCCTTTAACATCACCTAGTTTTAAATAAATTTTTTCCTTTTGTTGAATCAACTCCGGGGTAATACCCATTATGTTCTCAATCTGATCATATAAACGAATAGCATCAGATAATTTATTCTGCATCAACATTAAGTCTGACTCTTCAAATAAATACTCTGCATTATTCGGGTATTGTTTTGCTAGTTTATGATATACCGCTGCCGACTCTACAATTTTACCATTGTTACGATAACAATCGGCCAGCAATAATTGATACCAAGGATTTTCTGGCCTTAATGTGGCAGCCTGCTTAGCAAAAAATAAAGCATCGCCGTACTTTTTATTTTCATTAAATATTTCAGCTAGATGATACATCGCAGCATCATTCTTCGAATCATCACGCAAGGTTTGAGAAAATAATTCAGCCGCCTTTTCAGGATTGCCGGTCATTTTTTCCTTCATAGCATTGAAGAAAGCATAGGTTGCCGTAATCTGTACTTTCTCTTCTTGAGCAGATAACGGTTTCGCATTACCGTTGCCAGCATTTTTTGTGGAGCTGCAAGCTGTCAGAAAAAGACTTCCAACAAAAAGAATCAATACCAGTGGTTTTTTTATCATGCGGTGGTAGAATAATCGCCCAGGCTTAAATCGTTGAGTTT
>JBJOND010000058.1:0-19463 GCA_046052065.1 Bacteroidota bacterium
ATCGGTAATCACATCTTGACCGAAGTTGCCTAGTTGATAAAATAACGTGTTCATATCAATCTGACGAATATTCGCATTACAAGTTATCAATAAGCTGTCCTTATCACGTGCATTCATTTCACCATCCAACAGCAATGTTCCTTCGCAAGTTTTAATCGACAAATTAGTTGTGTTAAGTACTTTATCATGCAAGCCGATATCCCCTTTTAGTTGCCAAGCTTGAAATTTTCTAAATGAAAGCATTCCGATATTTACGCTCATATTTAAATTGATACGTGGATCAAAGTCTAGTCTGTAGGTAGTATCTGATGCAGTTGAAGTCGACTTGTCTTCGAGGATTTCATTTAAATCGATATTACGTGAATAGAACTGAGCATTCACACTAACGGGTTGTTGTTCGGTAAGTAAATAACCATAAAGGTTATCAATGTTTCCATTCAGACTGATATCGCTTCCTGCAATATTTCCTTTGAAATTTTGAACCGATAATCTGTTTTGCGTAAGTACAATGTTTCCATTGAAATCGGTGAACGCAATTGCTTTTGATTTCAATTTAAAATTCACTTCTTTTAAGGTTAAAGCTCCTTCCGATGTCCAACTCGATTTTTCCTTTACTCGTCCAGCAATTTTTCCATCAATGGTGAATTTTCCCGACATAGATTCAATCGTATCGGGTTTATAAAACTGACTAACAATCTCAAGATTTAAAGTGGCCTTTGTATAAATATTTACATTTGGATTGTTAAAGTCTTCTATCGTAAAATTAGCTTGTATCGGTTGGTTTTCAAGCTGCGCAGAAAAGTTATTAATGATAAGCTGATCGACAGGTTGAGATGAAGAGATTTTGTTTTTATAAGATCCTTTGAACGAAATCTGCGTTAGGGAATAGTCGCTACCGTTAGGTTTCATAGTTGCGTTATTTGCACCAAATTGAGCAATAATAGTTGGAGTGGATTTTTCTGAATAAATTCCGTTTACTGATAATTTAAAATCTACTTTACCTTCACATTCGTACTTGTTTAACTTCTCGCTGTATGTTCCAGGAATCAAAGATAGCAACCCAGTGATAGTAGTTTCGTTACTGATGATGGATAAGCTGAATAGACGACCTTTTTCTGCTTTAGTAATTTTCCCATCCACCAATAATTCGAGCGATTCCATTTTCATTTTTGAATTTGAAAAGGAATAAGTTTCGCTAGTTGTATTAATGTTCGTTTGTAAATCGAGGTGAACATTTTTATGATCGATGTAATTCACATTATTCATAACGAGTTGCATCACATATAAATCACCATTTGCTTTCAAGTCATAAACATCCGAAGTAAAAGCACCTTTGAATTCCGTATTTAAAAAAGATAAATTATAGTTGTGATTGATTTCATCATTTCGATAATGAAAAGCAACATCAATTAATTCAAACGATTCGATGGCAAGTTTCACACTTTCGTTGGTAGTTGATGCAACAGTATCTTTTTTGAAAATGTCAAAATTATTTTCGCCTTTCTTTGAAGTGAATAAATTTAAATCGGCCTTTTGCAGACTAATCTTTTTTAGTTTTAAATCACTGCCCAATACATCCCAGATATTAAATAGAAAGAAAACAGATTCCGCTTTAATCAATGGACTTTTAGCATTCGAAATTTTAACACCATCCGAAGAAACACCCTTTAATTCTACACTGGCATATGGAAACATGCGGAGAAATGAAAAATGGATATCGTCTACCTTTACAGGAACAATTAGTTGCTTGTTTATCTGATTCACGGTAATCTCTTTTATGCGAGGCCCGATAATCATAGCAGCAATAACTCCAATCAACAGAAGGCTGCCAATAGTAATAGAGAAAATAATCAGAAACTTTTTTGCTCTTTGCATATAGCAAAAGTATAGTATAGCTACAATGTAAAAACAGGTTGTTTATTGTATTTCTTAAACATTATTGTTAGTAAGCCTTACTTTTGCCAAATTCCTTATTTTCAAGCAATGAGCAAATCGGATTATTATGCAGTTTTAGGGGTGGGTAAAACGGATAGTCAGGCTACTATTAAAGCAGCTTATTACCGACTTGCGCAACAGTATCATCCCGATAAAAACTATGGGAATTCTGAGTATGCGGAGCAATTTAAGGAGATAAATGAGGCGTATCAGGTGCTATCCGATTCACAAAAGCGAAAGGAATACGATAGTATGTCGCATGGTAGAATAGGAGGAAGACGAGAAGATGATTTACCATTTGTGTATTACTTGAAATTTAATGCCGATAAAACTTTTATTAAGCAATTTGAAGAAGTAAAACTGGTTTTTAAATTCCCTTTGGAAGCTCGATTTTTCAAACGTCAGAAATTCGACGACTGGTATATTATTGAAGGTCCAACGGTGGTTCATGCAGAGGTAGAAATAGAAGGAATCAAAAGAAAGGAAACGCAGATACATTATATTCTTGCTGCACTAAAAATTGGTTCGCTCACGTTAGAATCGCCATCAGTAGTAATCAATACCAAAAGGGTTAATGCCAATCCGTTATACTTTACCGTGCAAAAACAACTATGCTATGTTCATCCGTTAGATAATGCGGAAGGAACGCCGTTAATAGTAGAAATGGTAAAAAAGGAAACAATCAAAACAGCCCATTTTCTAAAAAACATTACCCGAAAAAGACTGATACTGATTCCTATGGGAGAAAAGTATCGGTCGCATTTAAAGAATGCAAGAGCAATGGCGTTGATCATTTCATTGTTAGCAGCAATTGGTATTTTCTTTTGGATGCAAACTGCTTTTTTAAGTTTACTAATCGCGGTGATAATGTACTTTGCCTTGCTGATTTCGCTGGAGAATTTTAAAAAGCATACAACCATTCATAAACTCATTAACAGGCATGCAAGTTATCGGTACTTAATAGCAGGTGGATTTACACTATCAAAAAGGAACATGCGACTATATTTTAGTCATCAGCTGTATAATTTTTTTAAGCGCCAATAAAATTATTTCTTGCCAAACTGCTTCATCGAAATCCAAACTTCAAACGAAGAGAAAAACAAATAATAGAAAAAAGTACAAAGTGTAAAGTTCATAGCAATTGCTTTGTTTGTTAAGGCAACGATAATTACAAATAATAAAATCAGCATTAACTTAACGGCTGTAGCACCCATATAGTAACGAATAAACGGCTGATTACCTTTTACAAGACTATTTTCAAGTCCTTTGTGAAAGAACATTGTTACAACAAAAAAGAAACCTGCAATTAAAGGATGCCAAGAGAAATAATAGGGACTACCTGCCATACCAATCAAATGATATAATCCTAATGAAATGACAGATAAACTACTTAACTGAAGAATGAAGTTTTTCATAATAAGAAAACCCTCTAGCGAAGCCTCGCGCGAGGGATTATTTTTTTGGTAGAAAGTCTTTGATAAAATAATAGATAGCTGCAAATGCAGAAAACATTGCAAGCAACATTGTAAAAAGTGGAAATTTTAAATGTAGCCAGAAATCGAGTTTTATTCCGAGCCATGTTAACAGAAAGATGATTAATCCCATCTGTAAACCCATGGCTGAGTATTTTACCCAATTATTAAGCTGTTTTTTCTGCAAGTTTTTGTGCTGGACGATCCGCGTTTTTGATGTCTTTAATCAATGGACCCATACTGCAATTTCCAGTGAATGACGCACCAACTTCTACTACTAATTTTCCTGTTTGAATATCTCCGTTGATACGAGCATTTGCTTTTAAGAATAGCATTTCGCTTACGGTTGTTTTTCCAATAACAGAACCAGAAATATCTGCATTCTGACAAGTTACATCACCTTCAATGCTACCTGTTGAACCAACAACAACTTTCGATTTAGAGGATACCGAACCTTTTATAACACCGTCAACACGGATGTCACCATTCGATTTTACTTCTCCTTCGATTACTGTTCCAGCACCGATAATGTTGATAGCTCCGTTTCCAGTAGCATCAGCAGGTCTTGTGATGACCCCTTTGTTTTTTAATTGTTCAAACATAGTAGATGAGTTTAGGTTTGATTGATATTCTCCGGCAAAAATATTAATTAAATCGTATTTATCAACAATTTCGTGTTAAAAAGGTAGGGTAAGTGGCTGATTACTACAAAACACATGTTGAATAAGAGCTTGATAAATAAGGGAGTGCCTATTTTCAATCCCGATGCCTCGGGAAGCACACGATGAACCAGAGTAGCTATGCTACTCGATTCATCATTTCATTTTCAAATCTTCAAATTATCCAATTGTCAAATTAAACAATATCGCTCCCTAACTTCTTCTAAAGTCTGAAGAATCTCTTCATAACTATTAGTAGTGACCAATTTCATTCGGTAGTCTTTAAAATGGTCGAGACCCTTAAAATAGTTGGCATAATGTCTTCTCATCTCTACAATGCCGGTAAAATCGCCCTTCCATCTAATCGAAAAATCGAGGTGTTGTTTACAAACATCCACCCTCTGAGATATCGTTGGAGGAGCCAATTTTTCTCCCGTCTTTAAATAATGTTTAATCTCTTTAAAAATCCAAGGATATCCTATCGTTGCTCTTCCAATCATCACCCCATCAACCCCATAGGTGTTTTTTAATCTTACTGCTGCTTCTGGAGAATCAACATCGCCATTCCCAAAAATAGGAATCTTCATTCGCTGGTTATTCTTTACTGCGCCTATTAATGTCCAATCGGCCGGACCTTTATACATCTGTGAGCGGGTTCTTCCATGAATACTTAGTGCGGAAATACCAATGTCTTGTAGTCTTTCAGCTACATCAACTATGTTTTTGGAATTATCATCCCAGCCCAAACGGGTTTTAACAGTAACAGGTCGATTAACAGCTTTCACAATAGCAGCTGTCATTTCAACCATTTTCGGAATATCCTGTAACAAGGCGGCTCCAGCACCTTTGCAAGCAACGGCTTTCACGGGACAACCATAGTTGATATCGATAAGATCAGGATTGGCTTCATTTGCAATGATGGCGGCTTCCTTCATCGATTCAATATCAGACCCAAAGAGTTGAATGCCAATTGGTCGTTCATACTCGAAAATATCCAACTTCATCACACTCTTTGCCGCATCTCTAATCAGTCCTTCGCTCGATATAAACTCAGTATACATGAGGTCGGCCCCATTTTGTTTACAAACCAAACGGAAAGGCGGATCACTCACATCTTCCATCGGAGCTAATAACAAGGGAAATTCGCCCAATTCTATATTCGCAATCTTGACCATTTGTATTTTTATCTCATGCCTCAAAAATTAAGTGGCACTGATTACCTTTGTGCAAAATTACAAAGAATGCAATTCAAAGCCATCCTTGCGCACCGCGAACCTTATAGAAAGTTTTTAATTCTGGTTGGATTAGCGCTAATATTAGCTGTTGTATCATCTACATTAGGTGCACTTATCGCACAGTTGATCACAGGAATCCACATTTTCGGAAGTACGTCGGCGTTATCCGATTTAAATAATCCAAATGTTGTTCAGGCCTTAAAAATTACGCAACTTTTTTCAGCAATAGGTACCTTTTTTATACCTCCTATTATTGCAGCATATCTTTTTTCTGACAATGTAAAGGAGTATCTCGGAGCAACTAAAAAAATTGATGTGCAGCAAATTATTCTGGCGGCGATTTTAATTCTGATGATTCAACCGTTTGTTAATTGGATGTCGTTGATTAACGCTGGAATTAATTTACCGGATTGGTTGAAGGCATTATTAAATTCTCCAGGCAATTCAGCGCAAAAGATTGCAGAAGCATTAATGAAAGGCGACTCATTTATAAGTTTGCTGTTTAGTTGTATTGTAATTTCTATCATTCCCGCTATTTCAGAAGAGCTAATTTTCAGAGGGGTGATTCAGAAGTTGTTTATCGATTTAGCTAAAAACAAGCATTTCGGAATTATACTAACTGCCACTTTGTTCAGTGCTATGCATATGGATGTAGCAGGATTTATTCCGCGATTCGCCTTGGGCGCAATGCTGGGATACTTGTATGTATGGAGTGGAAGTATCTATTTACCAATGGTGGCTCACTTTGCCAATAACCTGTTGGCTTTTTTAATGGAAATTGGTAAAAATAAAAATGCGCTATCATTTGATCCCGATGGTTTAGGAATTGCTCCAGGGCAAGAAATGGTATTGGGTGCAAGTGTGTTTTTAACGTGGGGGTTACTCTTTTTGATAAGGAAAATTTCGATACAAAGCAAATAATAAAGTACTTTTCTTAATTAATTCACGTTAATATTTTCTCCTCTGAAAATATATCTAAGTGGAGTGTTGGAATATTGCAAAATCCGACTAATTTCCCTACCTTTGCAGTATAAATTTTAAAAAGTTGATATGGCTATGAGAAAAGCGCGTGTTCTTTTTATTTCGAGTGAAATATATCCTTATCTGGAAATGACTGAGCAAGGTAAAATGGCGAGGTTTTTACCGCAGGGGATTCAGGACAGAGGTAAAGAGATTCGCACCTTTATGCCGCGATTCGGAAATATCAATGAAAGACGAAATCAGTTACATGAGGTTATTCGACTTTCGGGGATGAATCTGATAATAGACGATACTGACCATCCGCTAATTATTAAAGTTGCTTCAATTCAGGCAGCGCGCATGCAGGTGTACTTCATCGATAATGAAGAGTACTTCCAACGTAAGCGTACGATACGTGATGCAGATGGCTCATTCTTTAACGATAACGACGACCGTTCTATCTTTTTTGCGAGAGGTGTTTTAGAAACAGTTAAAAAATTAGGATGGTCTCCTGATATTATTCATTGTCATGGCTGGATGACAGCATTGGTACCTTTGTTTATTAAAACAAGCTACAAAGACGATCCAATGTTTAGCGCTAGCAAGATTGTTTACTCGATTCATGATGACGCATTTCCAGAATCCTTCAACAAGAACTTCGCGAAGAAGACCTTAATGGATGGTTTAACAGATGCTGATGTGAAGGATATTAAAGATCCAAACTATGTTTCGTTAACTAAACTAGCAATGAATTGGTCGGATGCGGTTATCCAATCATCTCCAAACATCCATCCTGATGTTGAGGCTGCATTCAAGAAATTATCGAAACCAACTTTAGGGTATAAAAACCCTGAGGAATATGTGGAAGCATACGATAATTTCTATGACGAAGCGCTGATTGAAGAATCAGTGTTGGCAGAGTAATCTAATTCCTACGGATTATTGCAAATTTCAATTACTTTCGTGGCATGTTAAAGTTGTCTGCACGCTGGGTTGTTCCGGTACTATTTTTACTTTCCTTCGTTTTGCATTCTTGTAATGATCCTGAAGTAATTGGATTGGAACTACAAGATGCTTCTGTACAACCTGGACTTTCCATTACTGATACTTTTACTATTAATACCTATACTGTAGAGGAAGATTCATTAGTTGTTTGGGGCCCATTGAAAAATTTATTAGAGGCGCCAACACTTTTTGCCGGAAGTATAGATGATCCTTATGTTGGAAAAACATTTGCAGGATTTGTATCGCAAATGAGAATAGGAAATACATTGTCCGCTACTACATTTGATGTATCAACTCCCGATTCAATCATTTTAAGTTTTAATTATAAATCGATTGTGGGCGATTCGAATGCAACGCATCACATTTCAGTTTATGAATTGAAAGAAGATTTATTTCAGGATAGCACTTATTATTCGCAACGTACATTTGCAAAAGGCGATTTATTAGGACATGCGGATTTAATCCCTAATTTGAAAGATTCAAGTGTGGTTGGAGCAATAAAAACGGTTCCTCAATTACGTATTGCGCTTGATACGGCTTTTGCAGGTAAGTTAATGCGCGAATGCCAAACAAATACAGCCAACTTTGCGAGTAACACTGCTTTCTTATCTTATTTTAAAGGAATTGTGATTGTTGATAGCGCCGATGGAGTTGGTAGTATTGTTACGCTTCCTTCAACAAGTTTGTATCATCGCATGACGATTTATTTTTCTGGTAACAAAAGCTATCAATTTCAAATTGATATAAGTGCTGTTCGTTTTAGTAATTTTAAACACGAACGCTTAGCATTCAACAACGATAATATTCCTGATAATACGTTAGTGGTACAATCGATGGGCGGATTAAAAGACAGTATTTATATTCCTTATTTGAAAAATTTGTATGATTCGGGAAGGGTTTCAATAAACAAAGCAGAGCTTGTAATCAAAATGAATGCTGCTGGTAATACTTCAGGATTTAAAAATCATGATAACCTTTTGATTTTTGGAAGTGATTCAGTCGGAAAAAATACTTCTATTCTTGATGCCTTCGAATCTTCATCGTATTATGGAGGTGCTTATGATATTGCTACTGGCGAATATCGTTTCAATATTGCTCGCTATGTTCAAAATATAGTGAAGGGAATGAATGAGAATGGGAAAACAGATTATGGATTGTTTATTGCGCCAGGCGGTAATACATCCAATGCACAAAGAACCGTGCTGCAAGGTGGTTCTTCAATGAAATTAATTGTTACTTATACAAAGATAAATCCATAAACTATGTGTGGAATTGTTGCTTATATCGGAAAGCGTGAGGCTTATCCAATCTTGATTAAAGGTCTTCAACGACTAGAATACCGTGGTTATGATAGTGCAGGTGTTGCATTACTTAACAATGGATTGAATGTATTTAAGAAGGCTGGTAAGGTGAGTGATCTTTCTGAATTCACGAAAGATAAAAATGTAGAAGGAAATGTTGGTATGGGACATACGCGTTGGGCAACGCATGGTGAGCCGAATGATCGTAATGCACATCCGCATTATTCGCAAACACAAAATTTAGCCATCATCCATAATGGAATTATTGAAAATTATTCTTCTATCAAAGCAGAGTTAATTCTAGAAGGCCATGTTTTTCATAGCGATACCGATACAGAAGTACTTATTCATTTAATTGAAGAAATTCAATTACGTGAAAAGGTGAGTATTGAAGAAGCCGTTCGTTTAGCTTTGGGAGAAGTTGTTGGTGCCTATGCAATTGTTGTTTTATCTCGTAACGAACCAAATAAAATGATTGCTGCCCGTAAGGGTAGTCCGATAGTAGTTGGTATTGGGGTAGATGAGTTTTTTGTTGCCTCGGATGCAACGCCTATTGTTGAATACACAAAGAATGTTGCATACCTAAATGATGGTGAAGTTGCTATTATGGATAATGGCGTGTTAACGGTTAAAACAATCGGTAACGAAATTAAAACGCCTTATATTCAAGAGCTCGAATTAAAATTAGAAGCGTTAGAGAAAGGTGGATACGAGCATTTCATGATGAAAGAAATTTATGAGCAGCCTCGTTCTATCAATGATAGTATGCGTGGTCGTTTTGATGCGAAGAGCGGCGCTATCAAGTTAGGAGGTATCAGTGAGTTTGAGAAAAAACTAACTAACGCAAAACGTATTATCATTGCTGCTTGTGGTACATCATGGCATGCAGGATTAGTTGCTGAATATTTGATAGAAGATTTAGCACGTATTCCAGTAGAGGTAGAGTATGCTTCTGAATTCCGTTACCGTAATCCGGTAATTTTTGAAGATGATGTATTAATTGCAATTTCTCAAAGTGGTGAAACTGCTGATACGCTTGCTGCAGTTGAATTGGCTAAATCAAAAGGTGCAACTATTTTCGGAGTGTGTAATGTTGTTGGGTCAAGTATTCCACGTGCTACTCACGCTGGTGCCTATACGCACGCAGGACCAGAAATTGGTGTTGCATCTACAAAAGCATTTACAGCACAGGTAACAGTATTAACGTTAATGGCATTGCAAATTGCACATCGCCGTGGTACTATAACGGAATCGCGTTTCCGTCAGATTTTAAATGAACTGGAAACTATCCCGGCGAAAGTTGAGAAAGCATTGAAGTGTAATGAACAAGCAAGAGAAATTGCAGCTCAATATAAAGATGCACGTAACTTTTTATACTTAGGTCGTGGTTACGGATTCCCGGTAGCGTTAGAAGGAGCTTTGAAACTAAAAGAGATTTCTTACATTCATGCCGAAGGATATCCTGCAGCAGAAATGAAGCATGGACCAATTGCATTAATCGATGAGGAGATGCCAGTTGTTGTTATTGCAACCAAGCATGGTTCTTACGAGAAAGTAGTTAGCAATATTCAAGAGGTAAAAGCTCGTAAAGGAAAAATTATAGCAATCGTGACAGAAGGAGATGAAGAAGTGAAGAAGATGTCGGATTATGTAATTGAAATTCCTGAGACAGATGAAATTCTTGTTCCTCTAGTTAGTGTTGTTCCATTACAACTTTTAGCCTATCATATTGCTGTTATGCGCGGATGTAATGTTGATCAGCCACGTAATTTAGCGAAGAGCGTTACCGTAGAATAACAGTCGAAATAAAAGATTATCGTTTTATTGCTTATTTGCAGTTTCTTTCAACTTTGAAAATGCAAATTCGCGATTAGATGCTGCAGATTTATTTTGCGGATCTATCTCAAGTGTCTTTGTAAAATCATCAGCAGCTAACTCCCATTCATTCATACCACCATATGCTAATCCGCGATTGTAGTATAAGTTTGAATTGTCGGGCGTTGTTGAAATAGCTTTAGAAAAATCTGTAATTGCTTCTTTCCACATTTTTTTACTGGAATAAATCAACCCACGGTTGTAGTATAGCTCTGGTCTTTGCAAATACTTAAGCGCATTTGTATAATCTATTAAAGCGTTATCCTGATCATTTAAATAATAGTAACAAACCCCACGGCCGTAATAAGCATCAGCATAAGTGGAGTCAACTTTAATAGCCATCGAATAATTCTCCATCGATTTTTCTTTTTGTCCTAATGCCCAATACGCGATACCTAAATTACTATATGCTGCAGCGTGATAATTAGGTTCTAATCTGTTTACATTATTAAAATTGTAAATCGCTTTATCCCATTGCTGTTTATTACCATAAGCATACCCTAAATTTAAAAAAGGTCTTACTTTATTTGGTGCTTTAATGTTCGCATCCGTCCATAAGCTTATTTCATCTTTCCAGACTTTGTTGCGCTGGATCGTAAGTAATGAGTAGCTTCCAATTATAAACACAAATAGGGCAGTGGTTAATCCTTTGTTTCTTGAATAGATATATTGATAGATTATGCAGCTTACTATTAAAAAGAATCCAAACGAAGGCAGATATGTTCTATGTTCAAATATTAAATCGGTAATAGGAATAATACTAGATTCAATCGATATAGTTAAGAAAAACCAAATAATTCCAAATGAAACAATTCTGTTTTTGTTGAAAAGGTAGATGGCCAAAGCAACTAACGAAACCAAAAATAAACCACTTAACAATGTAGTCAACTCAAATAAATTGCTCATTAATTTTACATCATGATCTATGTTCTGATTAATAGGTAAAATTAAAAGTTGTATGTACTTAACAATAACACTTAACTGTGTAATGAAATAGTTGGAAGATGTAATTGTTTCTCGATTAAGACTAGAAGGCGCAATTGGATTAAAAATGCTAAATGAAAATATGGATAACGTAATTGCAATAAATGCAATAGTTCCTAAGAGGGCAAATACAATTTTTTTGTCTTTAAAATCAATTACAAGATTTTTAGTTGTAAAAAAGAAAATTTCAATTAGAGCTATTGCAAGCGGAAGTGTGTAAGCATTTTCTTTAGTTAAAAACGCAAATAGCGCTGAAATTGCTGCCAGCAAATAATACAACACAGCTTTTTCTTTGTTCAATCTTCCTTTTAAATAAAATCCAATTGATAATAAATAAAACATAGCAACCATTGAAGCCATGCGTTGTACTATATAAGTAACTGCGCTTGTTGCTAGCGGATGAGAAACAAACATTAATGCAGTTATTAATGCAATGGTTGTTTGATGCTTTGCTAGCGGATAATCTTTTAAAACAGGCGATTTGAATAGCATCCTTATAACCCAGAACACTAAGCATGATGTAATCAAATGTATTAGGATATTTAACAAATGATAACTGCCAACATTGTATTTACTAAAATGATAGTTAATGGCAAAGGTGTAAACAGGAACAATTCGAGATTTATTACTTTCCCACATTCCTTTTATGTTAGAAATATTTCTGATACTCTCATTGTTAGTGATATTGTGTTTATCATCAAATTGAAAAGAGCAATCGTGAGAATTAGAGTAAATAAATAGTCCAAGTAAAATAATAGCTATTAAACCTATCCATATTAAAACTGAATTTTCATTCGTTTTTTGAATTGTTTTTTCTTTATTTTTCTTCATGTTACAAATAATTATTCTTGACTAAACGATTGTAATTTATTTAAGGTTAATCATCGCTTCGTGAAACTTTTTCCCTATTAATACAGGACTATTCTTTTCATTAATATCGCGCATTGCATTTGTTAATAGCAAATCGGTATTATAGCTTTCAGTAAATAAATTGTCTAGCTTTCCCGCGAGGTGATTAACATCTTTACACTTAAATAAAAATCCGTTTTTGCCATCTTCTACAATATCAGAATTAGGAGATAAATCAGATGCTAAAACTATTTTAGGAAAACTCATTGCCATTAATAAAACGCCACTTTGGTAGATAAAACGATAAGGCAGAATTACTGCTTTACAAATTGCGAATAACACATCTCTTTCTTCATCAGTTATATGTCGGATAATAGGAATAACTTTTTCTGTTAATGCATGTTCTTTGATAATTGCTTCATATTTATCCCAATCTTCAAATCGTAATTTCCCTGCTATTATTAGTTTGTAATTACTTTTCGTTTCAGCAGCAGCTTTTAAAAGTATATCAACCCCTTTTGCTTTTTTAATTTGCCCAAAAAATAATAATAGTTCTTCACCATTTTTAAGTGCATCAGCAATTTGAGGAGAAAGCTTATTGATAAGGGTATTGTTGTTTTTTAAACTTGCTACTTTGTTCTTGTCGTCATGATATTCGTCAAATAGCTGAATAAAATTTACATGAGGAATAATAGCTGTTCTTTGTAATGATTTTTCAGAAATGATTTTAGCAATTTCCTCTTTGCAGAAATTATTATGTACCACTCGTTGATTAGGTAATTTATCTACCACCCATTTTTTTATTAAAGGAGAAGTTGTAAACTCTAAACTTTCAATATCATGTACAATAGTTAAAACTTTAACGCCTAATAGTCGTGCAGCAAGTAATGTAATTAAATCAAAGCTGTTCGGACTGAATATATGGAAGATTAACCAATGTACTCCTGATACTTTTGCGTTAATCATACTTGCAAAGAAACCAGTGAAGGTGCTAATAACCGATTTTAATTTGCCAACACCGACATTATCAAAGTACTTTTTATATTTTACGTGTGGTTCATTGCAATCAAAATTAGAATACAAGTAACATTCATCACCTGCAGCGATTAGTCCGCGTAATAGCGAAATATCATAGTGATCAATACCAGCTTTACTTCCAACTTTATCTATGATTGCTACTTTCATTTTGTTATTTTTTAAATCCCTTTGAAGTTAAATATTTCCAAATTTCGGATTCACGTCCTTTATTTTCTAATGTCCAATCTTTGTAATTGTCTTTTGGATTTTTTACTTCCATGTAAGGATTCCAGAAATCATAATCAGGTTGGTAAGCAAAATAAGCCCATCCCCATTTATTATCATTCATTATTTCAATAACATCTTTCACCCACTGATTACAATTTGGCGCCCAGCGCACAGACTGAAACTCTCCAATAAATATGGGATAGCCTGTTTTTGTTTCAAATGTTTTAAGCGCATTAAATGATTTAATCAGGGCGTTTTTATCCCAATTTTTACCAGCAATGACTCCAGGATAATTAATTCCTCTTGGTCTTTTCTTAATTCCTTGATGAGTGTATTGTTGAGGTAAATACTGATGTGCACCATAAATCAATTTTTCATCCTTAATATTGAATCCTTTGAATCCAATATAATTTAGTGGCTTCCCATAAGGGCCAGGAGTTAATAGGAAGTATCTAACGTTATCGTATTTACGAATTATTTTTAATGTTTTGCTAAAAAATTCTTCTAATCGAGGAGGATTGCTTGCACTCGAAAGTTCATCACCACCAATTGCTGGTTCACTCATAAATTCATACGCACATAATTCATTTCCTCTGTTCTTGTATCTTTTGCATATGATGTCTATCTGAGCGTAAGCACTATCGAGATATTTGTTCCCTTGCCAGAATTCATCCGACTTATCATCAACAGGATCGTTAGGGTCCAATACAAACATATTATAAGCAATCATGGCTGTGATGTTCTGCTTTTTACATTCATCAAGAATTCTATCTGTCCATAAAAGCTCATTGTAAAATGCATCTATAGGTGATATCTTACCATTGTCTGTGCGTTTACATGGTTTTAGTTGTATGCGAACAAAGTTAGCACCTGCTTCTTTTAAAACTGCAATATCTCTATAGTCAGATTTACCAGATTGAACCGATACACCTTTCCATGGCCATCCAACAGGATATTTTTTTGAAATTGCTTTAACATATTCAGTATTACAAACTTTGTTTTGTTTTATAATTTTAAAACCTAACACAATTAGTACTGATAATGTAAACAGACCAACTAAGAAAAATATTTTTTTGTTTTGCATTTAATTAATTATTCGCGTTTTAATAAAATCAACAACACCTTTTGTACTTTTCCAGTTAAATAAAAATGAAATTACACCTTTAATAGGTAGTAATAAGTAGAACCACAGTTTAACAAATATACTTGATTTTATGTTGCTGAGTGGATAGTTGAAATGCATCATTTCTTTTTTTCCAATGGCTTCACAAATTTCTATTTCACCATTTAGTAAATCCCCCTTGTTCCATGTACCTACACGTTCGTAAGCAACACCAAATTTAGTAGGGTCATCTACTATTGTAGAACTTCCAAATTGAGGTACAAGCATCATATTCTCCTCAAAGGTTATATTACAATGTGTACATATTTTACTTAAAGTTTCTTTAGTATTTAAAATTAAATCTTCAAATCGTACATTGATTACATTATGATGATTTTCATAGGCAATGCCTGAACGTACGGCATTCTTCCAGATATGTGAAATAAAGTACGGATGATAATTTGCCCAGAACCGAATGAGATTCATGCTCGAAATATAATGCCCTCCCATCATCCTACGTTGATATCGTTTTTTCTGAGATAAAATAATATCACGCGGATCTCTAACAATATTTATTATTTTGCATGAAGGGAATTTCAATAATATTTGGTCTAACTTAAATACATTACCCGGCATATCTTCGCACGGAATCAAGCTTTCCTTTAGATTGCATTTAATAAAATATTCGTAAGCATCCCATGCATCAACATTTCCATTATAAAATACTGCTTGCATTTGTTGAGCTTTTGCTTCATACAATTTGGGATTACGTTTAGCGAAAAAACCATTGTCCAAGACATCAAGTAGCCACATAAAAATTTCACTACATTCTTTAGCTGAAATTTTCTCTAGCTCTTTCCCATGAGCAATGCAGGGTCCGAATAAATGTAACTCAGGAAATAATTTCACATTAGAATTATTCCCAAGCATCCTTCCTAATAATGTTGTACCTGATCTACTATTCCCAACAACAAAAATCATTTTAGTCAATTAAATTTTCTTTTCTGTAACGGTAATAATAAATGATTCCAAAATAGACAGCAATTACACCATAAAACTTCTGATTCGAAGCACATGTAAAATAATCTGCAAATTGAAATAACATAACATAGATTGTTGAAACTATTAATGCATCATCTTTTTTGTTTATTTTAAAACTATACCTCCATGAAAAATAAAAAGGAATGTAAAAAATCAAAGTGCCAAATATTCCATAAACGAATAAATTGCCTAACAATCCAACATCAATAGGATAAAAATGTTTGTTCAAACTTCTAAAGCCATCATTCCATTTATTACTAAGAAATCCTACTCCGAGAATAGGATGTTTTAAAAACCCATCCAGTGCAATTTTCGATTCCATAAATCGAACATGCGTAGATGCTTCTGAAACTTTTTCACCTGATAGGGTTTCTCCAGCGGTTACATAAAGCTTAATATTCTTTTCAATGAATTGTGGCGCTATAAGTCCGATAACTCCCAAAACAAGTATGGCACCTATACCTCCAACAATAAATGTTCTTATCATACGAGGGAGTGAAAAATTTAAAGCCCAGTAAACACAAATAGTTCCAACTATTGCTATTAGTTGTGTTCTGTCCATTAAGAAGTTCAAAATATAGAAGATGCATAACAGCACTGAAAAAATCCACCCCTTTTCTTTTAGAATCCAGATTTTAAAAAGTCCGTATAGAAATAACCCATAGATGCAAGAATCGGGAAATTCATAGCGATAACCTTTATTAGGACTAAGCGTTACAAATTCAGAATTAACAAAGAGAGCAGGGTTTACAAACAAGTAGAAAAAGAGAAACACAACTAATAAAATATGTAACGAGCCAATAAAGTATTTTTCAAATTTTTCTTTAGTTACCCATCCATCTCCCAATGCGCACGCAATAAAATGAGCACATAAAATCATCGTTAATTGTCGCTGTGCAAGAATCCCGTACAATAGCGGTTGTCCAAAAACTTTATTCGATTGTATAGCACTTATAATTGGAATAAGTATAAATGGAATCATGATAAGCGTGATGCTTTTTATTTTTCTCCTTGGAATAGATTTTACTATTTCAAATCCATATTGGAACAATAAAATAAAAATAAATGCAACGGAAGTTATATCAACAAAGAGTCGGTTAGGTACACGACCGAAAATAAAAAATGCACTTGCAAAAAAACAAAACCACAATAATTGGTAAACACTATTTTTGATAATACTATCTAAGCTTACATTTATTTTCATAGTTATTTCCAGTGATTAAGATTAACATGAAGTAACTCCTCTAATTTAAGTATATCTGCTAAGTAGTAGTTATTTAGTTGTGTTCGAATAGCTGCAGGTAGTTTTTCATTATTTTTTTTCGAGAGTAGTCTTTTTAAAGTAGCATGTAATCCTGTTTTTTGTGCAATGCTTCTCAACGTATGTTTTAAACCGCCAGAAGGCAAGAATCCATCAAAAATACTTTTACGTGCTTCGTTTGCAACTTTTATTTTTAATTCCGCTTTATTATCGATGCCTAAAAAATGTAATAGTTCATTAATTAATTTGGCTGGATCTGCCTTGTAGTTTTCATGAAAACAAATAAATACTTGCCCTTTTGGAAAAATATCCAGGAATCTTTTAACTTGTAAATAATAGAAGCCGCCACTTAAGAAAATCGGATCTTTACCCCAGATCTTACGATCTTCGTTATTGTAGAGATTAAATGCATCTGAAAAATTCTTAGGTACTAATCCCATTCGTTTTTCCATCAAAAAATGACTCCATGCACGTTCTGCAGGATTACGTAAAAGGATTATTATTTTAGCATTAGGATTATATTGATGGATATTTTTTGCAGCCTCAAGCGAATATAAATAACTTACGCTAGCTTCACCACTAACTTGATTAGCGGCTGCTTTTTCAAAAAGTTTTTTATACAATAATTCATCTCTAAGAAATGCATTCCATATTTCTCCATTCATTCCTTCTTTAATCCATCGCTCTGCATTTTCTTTCTTTAGCTTATCTTGTAATCCCGATCGAAGATCTGATATCGCTACTTCGTTGTAAAAATAATTAGGCTCCTTAATTGGCGACATATAAATAGACGGATGCGATGCAAGAATTTGTTGCAAAGCAGTTGTGCCTGATTTTGCTGCACCAACAATAAAGAAGTCAGGTTTATTACTCATCGTTGAAGCCAGTACGGTAAATTAATAGTTGGGAAATTTTTAAGCATTGCTGCTAATCGTTCGTTTGGTTCATCATACATCTTTTGTAACCTAGCAATTGTAGCAGCGTCTCCTTTGCTGTTGCTATCGTTTTTCTTTTCGTTCATTCCATAGTATAATCCACGTATAAAACGTTTTAGTTTGTAATGCTTTCTCCAGAATGTTTCAGTATGATGATTTACCCATAGGGCTAATTTGTGTATGAAAGCAATCTTATAATCAACGGTTCTGTTTTCAACAGTAAAATCTTCTTTTTTGAAAAATGAAAAATCAATGTTGAGCCAACGACAAATTTTTTGCATTACACCTGGCGTATCATTTGAAAGTTCATCAAAAAAGATAATTAATAAACGATCTTTAAAATGTTCCATCCACAAAGGCAAGAATGCGGCATAATCACCTTCAATTAATCCTTGAGTTATATGATCTGTTTCATTTGATTGTCGAATTCCGCTATCAATAGCTGCCGACATATCAATAAATTGTTCAAGTGTTGTATCCGCAGAGATTTCGAGTTTGGTAACACAGTGGCGATAGAAAGAAATAAAACGGTCTGTTGGTTCTCTAAGTATGAAAATGATTTTTACATCATCACCTAGTCTTTCTTTTATTATGTTAATTAATGGTAATCCTCCGTATAGATAAGACGGCGTCGTTTCTAAAATATACTTCTCTCCATTGTAGTGTTTAAAATGAGAAGCATATACATCATTCCCTGGAACTTCTTCGTTATAACGTGCAGGTAATAAAAAGGCAAGTTCTTTAATTAATGAACCACATACTTGAGGGTGCATCGATAAATAGGTATGCAACGATGTCGTACCTGCCTTATGTACACCTCCAATAAGTAAATTGGGTAAATGTGTTATGTTGTCTTTCATTTATTTTAACCAATTGCTTAAATCACGTTCAATTAAGGTCTGCGTTTTTTTAATATCCTCCTCGAAAAAATGTAACATCCAGTTTTTATCTTCCTGCGTCATTTTTGGTATAGCGCCTTTTTCAAAGAAGAGTGGCTTAACTTTTACTTTAATACTCTCTGGCAATAAATGAAAAATTTTTCGTTTTATACCTGTTTGAGTTAAAAATTTAATCAATTTGGCCGACTTCGGTATTTTAGCTTCATTTTGTTTTGCACTATAGTTAATTTGTGCATGTGAATTAACTCCTATAAATTCAAATATTCTTTCTCCAACATTTTGTGGATTAGACTTTAATTCTTCATTTAAGAATATTAGAATTTGATTCTTGGGAAAGGTATCAAGAAAACGTTTAACCTGGTTATAATACAATCCCATTTCTATGTAATTATGAGAAATGCACCAGCCCTTTCTGGATTTATTATTATCGAATTCAATTTCATCTCTGAATGAAAGGGTTGTTCTTCCATCTCTTAAATTGGCGAGATAATGCGAATACGCTCTTTCAACCGGATTACGTAAAATCATAATAATTTTTGCCGCTGGATATTTTTCTTTAATCTCATTCGCAGAAACAGTAGAAAATAAATAACCATTGCTGATTTCACCAATCGCTTTTTCTTGATTTACATTTTTAAAAAGTTTAAGATAACCTTCAAAAGTATCAACGTACCATTCCCAGTGCTTTATTTTCAAATCACTTTC
>JBJOND010000059.1:0-18925 GCA_046052065.1 Bacteroidota bacterium
AGTTTATCTTGTTTTGGCCGATGCTTTTTGTACTTCGGACACTACAAAAGCAACTATAACGGTTGCGAATTACCCCACTGCTAATGCAGGACTTCCGGTTAGTACCTGTTCAAATCAAATTGTCAACATCGGATCCCCAACAATAGCGGGCTATACTTATTCATGGACGCCTTCTGGTTTTTTGAACAATGCAACTTTATCCGACCCTATAGCAAGTATTCCCAATTTCGGCAATGCGGATACGTTAGTTAAGTTTATTGTTACAACAACTGAGGGATTCTGTAGTTCAAAAGACAGTGTTATTGTAACGGTTAGTCCTGTTCAGCTTGCCTTGTTTAATCGGCCAGGCCCACAATGCGAAACTGGAAACGTTTATAATTTTAGTCCCGCAAATGCTATAGTTCCGGGGGCCTTGTTCAATTGGAACTTTGGTATTAATTCAAATACCCCAACAGCGAGTAGTGCATCTGTTAGCAATGTGACATTCAACACACCAGGATGGCAAGTAATAACGCTTAGCACTTCTACACCGGGATGTCTTGCAGATGTATACACGGATAGCGTATTTATAAAAACCAATCCACAAGTTGTTTTAGGTTCTGATATTACAGGTGGATGTCCACCTGTAGTAGTCAATTTCAGTAATAACTCACCTGCACTACCCGGCTCATCATTTGAGTGGAACTTTGGTGATGGAATCACATCAACAACGGCTAATCCAACATACACGTATTCAATTGCAGGTGCTTACCAACCAACTTTAACAATAACCAGTTCAGACACATGTTCAACAACGCAAAATTTAGCTTCAACAATTAATGTAACTACGTTACCTAACGCAGCATTTTCAGCAAATCCATTAGTAGTAACATCCATTAGCCCTTTGATTACATTTACTGCTGTTGCACCAGGTACGAGTTGCTATTACGAATTTGGTGATGGATCTGTTGATAGCTCCTGCTATACTCAACATATCTTTCAGGATACAGGAGTTTTCATTGTAAAATTTGTAACTATCAATGCAGGCGGCTGTGCCGACTCTTCATTTATCACTGTAGAAGTAAAAGATGTTTACAATCTTACTTTGCCGAATGCATTTTCGCCGAATAACGATGGATTGAATGATGTCTTTCAAATTTTTTCTAAAGGAATTAGAAATATTGAATTATGGGTTTATAATCGCCGTGGGCAAATTGTTTGGAAAACTACTAACCCTGATGAAGTCTGGAATGGTAAATACCTTAACGAATATGAAGAATGTCCTACTGGAGTTTATGTTTACCGAGTTAGAACGAAGGACGTAAACAATAAAAAGCACGAAGAAACCGGACAGATTACAATAATCCGATAAAACAAAAGGGACGAATTATAAAAATCGTCCCTTTTTTATTTCTCATCCTAATTTTGAATTTACCTCAACTGAATAATGTAGGTATATCCGTTAATAGTTACCTGTGCTAAATTATCCCAATCACCATTTGGATATCCATAATTGATGTAACGTGTGAATTTGCCCTGAGGTGTAAAAGCAAGTGTCCCATCGGTGATGTGTCGATAGCCAATTTCTTTCTTCAACGGATAAACAGTAGATGCAGTATACGATGCTCCGGTGCGCGTCACACCACTTTGTGTTCCACTAATTAGATAAACGTCATCTGTCCAAGCTAATGTAGATTCTCCTTCACTCCATTCACGCGTACGATTTGCCGTGTAGCTACTAGTACTCGCACTTCCGAAGTAAGCGGTATCCCAAGTGATTGTTCCATTAACAGCAATATCATAGGATAAGTGACCATTATTGTTGCGACCCTTATTAGTGACAGTTTTAGAGCCATCAATTCGATTATCGTTTACATAATAATTATCGAAGGTGATGGTGTGTGTACTACCACTGTCACGATAGAAACCCTGGTAAGCAACAATGATTTTCCCTCTTCTGTAATTGACATCATTGCATAAGCAATTCGTTGTGCCAAAATCAATCGTAAATTTTTTAGGACTTACAGCTGTATCAAACGATACAGAAGCACAATTGGATAAAAACAATGGAGGAATACTACCCTTATAAGAACTCACAGTACCTGTATATGCCTCATCTGCAATATTAGCAACATCATTAAATGCTGCATCGGCCATTGCATTCTCAACAGCTGTAGATGTGTCATTGTCGCCTACAGGCTTAGGCGTTTCTTTCTTACAAGCCGTAAATGTAACAAGTACTGAAGTAAGGATGATCAAGCTATAATTTTTCATTTTAAGTCGGATTACTATTCTATAACGAAGGTAGAAAGTTTTTGTTGCAACGGGGTAATTACAAGTAAGCCGCGACTTAATTATATACACTTTGCTGTTGATAAAATAGGGCATTAATACACTATTTCATTCTCGACTGCCGTTTCAGAGATGTAATTTTGACTTTCCATAGGTGTACCCAATCATGAAGCATAAACTAAAATTTTTAATCCTGGCAGGAATACTTTGCACAAGGATTTCATTCGCGCAGCACACAGAATTTTATACTGAGGCCGACAGAGATTACAAAACAGCTTACGAGCTATTCATCAAAGAAAAATATGGTGCGGCCATCGATTTATTCGATAGTTACGCTGCTTCTTCAAAAGGAACTTTGCCTTATAAAATAAATGCAGCATATTATTCTGCAGTTTCGTCATTTGAACTTTTTAATCCAGATGCTGAATCGAAATTTCAGAAGTTTATTGATAAATACCCTGAAAGCACTAAAGCACCATTAGCATGGTTTTACCTTGGTCGCATGCACTATAGAACAAAACAATACGGTAAAGCACTCACAGCGCTCGAAAAAGCAGATGTTTATTATCTATCAGGCGATGAAGTAGCAGAATATTATTTCAAAACTGGGTACTGTTATTTCTCAAAAAATGATCAGGAAAAAGCATCCAAGAATTTTTATGAGATCATAGAGGTACAATCAAAATATCAAACGGCAGCGCAATATTACTATGGACATATTGCATACACGCAAAACAATTTTAATACAGCATTAGAATATTTTAAGAAACTTGATTCATCTGCGACTTTTGGGCCATTAGTTCCATATTACATCACGCAAATGTATTTCGAACAAGAGAAATATAACGAGGTGATTAAATACGGAACAGGGATATTAAAAAAATCTAATCCGCAAAATGCCTCTGAAATTAATCGCATCATTGCAGAGTCGTATTATCGCTCTAACGACTATAAAAACGCGTTGATTTATTTTGATGTCTATCAATCTTCTGTACCAGCTATCAATCGTGACGATCGCTATTCAATTGCTTATTGCGAGTATAAAAATGGTGACTATAAAACTGCGGCTGCTAATTTCGAGAAGGTAACCGAAGTAAATGATTCATTGGCACAAAATGCATATTACCATTTAGCAGACTGTTATCTGAAAGCAAAAAATAAACAAGCAGCGCGAAATGCATTTCAATTTGCGGGCAAGAATACATTCGATCCAACTATCAGCGAATCATCACAGTTTAACTATGCTAAACTTTCCTATGAACTAGGATTTCAACCCGTAGCCCTTAATGCATTCAGAAACTTTTTAGTTAATTATCCGAATTCTAAATATGCTGATGAGTCGAACGAATTAATTGCAGTGCTTTACTTGAATACAAGAAATTATAAAGACGCTTTAACAGCCCTCGATAATATTAAAGTTAAAACGAACCGTTCAAAAGAAGCGTATCAAAAAGTAGCTTACTATAGAGGTGTAGAGTTGTTTAATGATGGTTATCTCGACAATGCTATTTCCATGTTTGAGAAATCGATTGTGAATGACATCAATCAGAATTTAAGAGCGCTAGCTATGTATTGGAAAGCAGAAGCACTTTACAAGCAAAACAAATACGAAGCAGCAGTTAAACAATATCGCATTTTCATTTTTAATCCAGCATCTGTCAATACTGACTTCTATGAGTTAGGTCATTACAATCTAGGATATGCTTATTTTAAAAATACAGATTACAACGAAGCAGCAACATGGTTCAGAAAATACTTAGCGAAGAAAGGTGAAGTATCAAAAACTAGTTATGACGATTGCCTTTTAAGAACAGGCGATTGCTTTTATGTAACAAGACAATTTGAAACAGCACTTCCATATTATCAGCAGGCTATCGATAATCAAGCGGCATCAAGTGATTATGCATTATTTCAAAAAGGAATATTACAAGGACTACTAGGCGATGTTGATGGAAAGACAAGTACGATGAACACCTTGCTTACGCAATATCCAAAATCAAAATTCAAAGCAGATGGTTTATTTGAAAAGGGTAAAGCGCAGTTATCATTAGGCAATTCGGCAGAGGCAAAAAAACTATTTAATGATTTATTAGCTGAATTTCCCAATAGTGTTTATGCTAAGAAAGCACAGTTAAACGTTGGCTTAATTCATTTTAACAGCAATGAAGATGATGAAGCATTAAGCATCTTTAAAAAGGTTGTAAGCAATTATCCTGGCTCACCAGAAGCTGCTGAAGCGTTAGCAACAATAAAGAGTATCTATATTTCCAATGGAACACCTGATAAATACTTTGACTATGCGAAGACAGTATCAAATGTTAGTATAAGCGAAGGTGCTCAAGATTCAATCACCTTTGAAGCAGCAGAACAACAATATTTAAGTCAGAAATTTGACGAAGCAAAGATCTCTTTCAAAAAATACTTAGAGCAATTTGACAATGGAATTTTCAAACTAAATGCAACATTTTATATTGCTGAGTGCGATTACCGTTCGAATAAATTTGAAGATGCATTAACAGGTTATGAGTTTATAGTTGCACAACCAAAAAACATTTTTTCTGAGAAGTCTTTGCTAAAAGCAGGTAACATTAATTATAAAAACAAGTCATACGATCGTGCAATACCTCACTACGCAAAATTAGAGCAGACTGCAGACTTAAGAGATAATATTATTTATGCCCAAACAGGTTTGATGAGATCTTATTTCAAAAACAAGCAATATGATCAATCACTTTTATATGCTCAAAAATTATTATCGTCTGATAAAGTATCTAACGAAATTGAAGCTGAAGCTCATTTAACAAACGGTCGTTGCGCTTTATTAACGGATGATTATGCAACTGCTAAGAAAGAGTTCCAGGCTACAGCAAAACAAAGCAGTGCCGTTGGTGCAGAATCGCGCTACAACCTAGCTTTGATTGAATACAAACAAAATAACTTTAAAGCATCGCAGAACAAATGTTTCGAAATTATCAACGAAGTACCATCGTATGACTACTGGATCGGAAAGTCGTTTATTTTACTTGCGGATAATTATGTTGCTTTAAAAGACACATTCCAGGCAAAGCAAACCCTACAAAGTTTAATTGAAAATTTCGAAGTTGATCCTTCTGATCCTGAAGATATCAAAGCATTAGCAACTGCAAGATATAATGAATTAGATGCAACAACTGAAAAAGATTTGTTGAAGCCAGAAGAACCAAAAGAACAAGAAACAGATCTTAATAATTCGAAATAAAATCCTTTTCTAAAAAAATGATTATGATA
The DNA here is from genome assembly GCA_046052065.1 of Bacteroidota bacterium. Classification (GTDB taxonomy): domain Bacteria; phylum Bacteroidota; class Bacteroidia; order AKYH767-A; family OLB10; genus CAINEC01. The sequence continues at coordinate 5,539 of JBJOND010000059.1, forward strand.
AATTCAACATATAAAATTTCGTTTAGTTGTATTTTAACAGCACTGCTAATTTCGTTAAGTGCATTAAAGTCAAACGCTCAAGCGCCCACTGACAGTACAACAAAAGGTGGTGTGAAGAATCTGGGCAATGAAGATATAAACGTTTATAAGGAGTACACTCCGGTATTAAACGATGCATTTAAGATAAACATCACACCCGTTGGAGATACATCAATATTCAACCCTCCAACATTAACGTATGCTATTGAACCTAAGCCAATAAATTCAAATTATAATTTATCGCCTATCAAGCCAGTTAAAATCAAGGATGATAATATTAAAAAATTATACAAGGGATTTATAAAGGCGGGTTACGGATTAGAGAATCTTCCTATGGTTGATTTGTATTTTAATTCGCTGCGTTCGAAAGAGTTTAATGCAGGAGTTCGATATAATCACTTGTCGAGCACTGGAGGAATTACTGATTACGGAAATCCAACTAATAGTCACGATGCACTAAACGCGACGGGTATCCGCTATTTCGATAAGCTAAGTATTAATGCGGACTTAGGTTTTAAAAGAGACCTTGTTCACTATTATGGATACAAAGCACCTGATTTATTTTCAAAAGCAGAAACGAAACATATTCTACAAGATGTAAATGCAACGTTTGGAATACAGACGAAGAAGAAAAATGATGATGCAATTGCATTTAATGGTGGAGCTTCATTCTATAATTTTTCAGATAACTTTAACTCATCAGAAAACAACATCACTATTAAAGCCGGTGCTGAAAAAACAGTTAGCAAGGGTAATGCTACGTTAGACGTTTCTTATGATGCGGGAAAATACAATGCAGACACACTTGAATTCAAAAGGAATATTTTAAAAATTATGCCAAGAGTAAACATTAAAAAGAACCTATCAGCGTTAACAGTGGGTGCTAATTTAATTGGAGAATCAGAGAATGGAATTGGCGCCTTTCGAATTTATCCTTTCTTAGTAGGTACGTATCAATTAATCCCTGAGACATTCTCTGTTTACGGAAAAGTAAGTGGTGATTTACAACGAAATGACCTTCGCGGCTTCGGAAATCAAAATCCGTTTTTTGGTGAAAATATTTTCCTTCAAAATACTAACAACAAAATCATGTTTGAAGCAGGAACAAAAATTAAGCTAGACCACAATTTAATTTTAACGGCTTCTGCATCTTATTCCAACTTGTCCAACATGCCTTTCTTCTACAACAATGTAGATACGGTAAGTCCTGGCACATTACGTGACTTCCCAACAACATTTAATGTTGTTTATGATAAAGTAAAGCATATCAAAGCAGCTGGTGCGTTAGAATATAAATTTGCAGAGAAGACAGCCGCTGGAATTAGTTTAGAATACAACTATTACCAAACAGATAAATTAAGTAAGGCTCTTTACATTCCAGCTATAAGAGCGGGCTTGCACGGATCGTACGCTATAGCAGAAAAAATATTTGCAAAGGCAGATATTTTTTATGTTGGAGAATCGAACGCACTAGAATATAGCATAGATACAACACAAGCAACGAGAAAGCTTGTAACAAAGGATATAAAACTAAAAGGATTTGTTGATGCCAACTTAACTGTTGATTATCGCTATACGAAATTGCTTTCTGTATTTATCAGTTTAAACAATATTGGATTTAATCGTTACTTCAGATATTATAACTATCCAAACTATCGATTCATCGGAATGGCTGGTTTGAGTTATTCATTCTAGATAAAATAATTTCAAGCGAAAAGTCCTGTAAAAAATACAGGACTTTTTTTTATTTTTATATAAACTTTTACTACTATGAAATTTGGCTTCCGGGTACCAAGTATTAAAAAACGAATTGCAGCACGTACATCTGTAAAGCGCTATATTCGGCACAGCTTAGGACTAAAAGCCCCTCGAGGATGGGGATGGTTGACCAATCCGAAGAAAGCAGCATATAATAGAGTTTACAATCGAACAACTGTTGATAGTGGATGTATGATCACCTTACTCACATTTGTAAGCTTCATTTTAATAGTGGTTTTTACAATTTATTGGATATAAAAAAAGGCGCATCAAATGATACGCCTTTAAAATTGTAATTTTTATTATTTACGCTGATAAAATATTTCTTGCAATAACCAGCTTTTGAATTTCAGATGTTCCCTCACCTATTGTACATAACTTAGAGTCACGATAGAATTTTTCAACTGGGAAATCTTTCGTGTAACCATAACCACCAAAAATTTGCACTGCTTCTGTTGAACATCTAACAGCTACTTCACTTGCATAATATTTAGCAAAGGCTGATTGCTTCGTCATTTTTTCTCCGCGATTTTTTAAATCTGCTGCCTGAAGAGTTAATAATTCTGCTGCTTCAATCTGAGTCGCCATATCAGCTAATTTAAATGATATGCCTTGAAAATTAGATATCGGTTGACCGAACTGCTGACGCTCCTGCGAATATTTAACTGAAGCATCAAACGCACCTTTTGCAATTCCTAGGCTTAATGCTGCAATTGAAATACGTCCGCCATCTAAAATTTTCATTGCTTGTTTAAACCCATCACCTACTTTACCCAATACTTGACTCTGATGTACACGACAATCTTCAAAAATCATCTCTGCCGTTTCTGAGGCACGCATTCCTAGTTTATTTTCTTTCTTACCAGCATTAAATCCTGGAGTACCACGCTCAATAACAAATGCTGTAATTCCATTTGAATCTAACAGCTCACCTGTACGCGCTAATACAACTGCAACATCGCCTGAGATACCATGCGTTATCCAGTTCTTTGCTCCGTTAATTACCCAATATTCACCATCTTGCTTCGCAACGCAACGCATACGCATCGCATCAGAACCTGTATTAGCTTCTGTTAATCCCCATGCACCAATATGTTCAGCTGTAGCCAATTTTGGAAGATATTTTTTCTTTTGTTCTTCATTACCGAAAGTTAGGATATGACCCGTACAAAGTGAATTGTGCGCAGCCATAGATAAACCCACAGAACCACATACACGAGCTAACTCCTGAATTGCTGTTACATATTCGAAATAACCTAAGCCTGCTCCACCATATTCTTCAGGGACTAATACTCCCATAAGTCCTAACTCACCCAATTTTTTAAATACTTCAATAGGAAAAGTTTGTGACTCATCCCAGTCCATTAAAAAGGGACGGATATTTTTTTCTGCAAAATCACGCACTGTTTGCGCAATCATTTCCTGGTTTTCTGTTGGCTTAAAATCCATTGTTTAAGGCTTTACTGTTAAATAAGGTGCAATTTTACGGATGATTTTGTCATCATACAAGGGCAAAATGCGCAAGTCTTCAATTCGTTGATAATTTCCGTGCTGTTGTCGATAACTAACGATCATTTTAGCAAACGATTTAGGCAGATAAGGGTGAAACAAGCTATCGCAATTAATGTTTAGGGGGTGATTAATTTTTCCATCTGTCGTTATTCGACTTTGCAAAACCTGAAAAATGGAGTCGGGAATACACTTTAACTCGAGGAGCTGATTGATTTCAATGAAACCACCTAATTTATCTCTATAGTTGACAATCGCTTTTGCCCTACCCTCACCAATAAGTGGCAATTGAACAAGCTCCTCTAATGATGCTGAGTTAATGTTTAATTTGCCTATTGACTTTTCCTTGATTTCGGATTGATTGAAATGTTCACTTTTTACAATCAATTCTTCAGGCAATAAAATATAGTCCCACCATTGCTGTAACAAAGTCGGTTTTATCACATGCATTTTTTTGAGATCACTTTTTACCTTAAACGAACCACCTTTGCTAATGTACTTTACAATCGACTGGCCTTGCTTTTCTGACAATCCAAGTTTCACCCAATCGCTGATTGAATTAGTATTGGGATTGAAAGAGAATAATTTTATGGATTGCGAATTGACTTTAGTGTTGGCTTTTGATGAATTTGAGTTTACTGTATTTGATTTATTATTCGAATCAATTATTTGAGGAGCCAAATAATTTCGAGATTTTCCATTAACAGGAATCCAATGTAAAGCAAATAAGGTCACTTGTAAAACTGAAATGACTATCATTAAAACAACAATAGCCCTTTGTTCTTTAACAGTATAATTAAAGTAGGCTTTGAAGAGATACTTCCATTTATTTAATCGCATGCTAGTAATTTTTAGACAAAATTATCATGCAGAAAAAGTATTATTCGGTTGATAAACGTTTATGGTCGTTTACAAACGTTTAAATTAAGTTTCAAAGAAATGATGAAGATACCAACTTAATAATTCCTGATTTAAAATTCATTTCCAAAAATAAAATTCAAATCGCAAGGGGGCCACCACTCCTCCGCCCCATACGCAAAAATAGTGGATACAAATTAATTATTCGGTTGATAAACGCTTATAGTCGTTTACAAACGTTTAATTTTTCACAAACAAAAATACAATAATAAAAAAAATCAAATCAAATTATTTGCTCTTAAAAGCAACTCCATTTCCTGCTGTACTTTTCTTGCCTCTTGTCCAGCCTTCTCCGCAAAATCTTCATGTCCACTTGCATAAATAATCTGTCGAGAAGAATTGACCAGCAATCCGCATTGACTATTAAAACCAGCTTTTGAAATTGATTTTAAGTCGCCACCCTGAGCACCAACTCCAGGAACCAGGAAAAAATTATTTGGCGCAAGAGAACGTACATGTGCAAATTGCTCAGCGCGAGTAGCACCAACAACAAACATAATCTGATCTTCATTGCCCCATGATTGTACAGCACGAATTACTTTTTCATATAATGGAGCGTTCGACTCTTCCATCAATGATGTTTGAAAATCATTAGCACCTTCGTTAGATGTCAATGCCAAGACAATCACCCATTTGTTTTCAAAGTTTAAAAAAGGTGTAACTGAATCCTTTCCCATGTAAGGAGCAACTGTAACAGCATCTGCTTTTAGCTCATTAAAAAAAGCTTTAGCATATAACGTCGACGTATTACCGATATCACCACGCTTTGCATCTGCAATAATTAAACAGTCTGAAGGAATATAATCAAGAGTTTTTTTCAAGGTCTCCCATCCTTTAACCCCTAATGCTTCATAAAATGCAGTATTAGGTTTATAGGCTACGCAATATTCTTTAGTCGCATCAATGATTGCCTTATTAAACTCAAAAATCGGATCATCAGCAGTCAATAAACAGGAAGGGATTTTTTCAATATCTGTATCCAACCCTACGCATAAGTACGACTTCTTTAATTTTATTTGCTGAAATAATTCTGATCGATTCATGGTATTAATTCATCATTGTTTCTTCTCTCATCTTCTCGGTATTCTCAGCAAATTGTAATGCATCGATAAACTCCTGAATATCTCCATTCATAATTGCAGAAAGGTTATGGCTTGTAAAACCAATTCGATGATCGGTAACGCGACTCTGTGGATAATTATAGGTGCGGATTTTAGCAGAACGGTCTCCAGTAGAAACTAAAGTCTTACGTCGACTAGAAACTTCATTCATTCGTTTACTAACCTCCATTTCGTATAGGCGTGACCGTAGCATTTGCATTGCACGCTCACGGTTTCCAAGTTGTGAACGCTCTACCTGACATGTAACAACAATTCCTGTTGGCTTATGTGTTAACTGTACTTTGGTTTCTACTTTATTTACATTCTGCCCTCCTGCACCACCTGATCGAGATGTTTGAAGTTCAAGGTCTGCAGGGTTAATTACAATCTCATCAAATTCATCGGCCTCTGGCAAAACAACAACTGTTGCAGCTGATGTATGAATACGTCCTTGTGTTTCAGTTAATGGAACTCGTTGAACACGGTGAACACCACTCTCATACTTCAATACACCGTAAGCCCCAGCAACATGAATCTCCATCACAATTTCCTTGTATCCTCCTGTATTCCCATCATTAAAATCTACAACTTCATATTTCCAACCCCTTTGCTCACAATAGCGTTGATACATTCTCGCGAGATCACCAGCAAAAATACTTGCTTCATCACCACCAGTACCAGCACGCACTTCAAGAATTGCAGGCTTACTATCCTCAGGATCTTTAGGAATCATCAGCATTTGAATATGCTCATCTAGCTTTTGTAATTCAGGTTCTAGTTCTTCAAGCTCGGCTTTAGCCATTGCACGAAAATCTTCATCCTTATCATTAGCCAATACTTCCTTTGCTTCTTCAATGTTTTTTGAAAGCGAACGAAACTTCACAGTTGCATCAACGATATCCTGTAAATCTTTGTAGGCCTTATTTAGCTGCTGAAATTTTTTCTGATCTGCAATTACGGAAGGGTCACTTAATTGTGTTCCATAATCATGATACCTCGCTTCTAAAGCTTCCAGCTTTTCCAACATTCCTTCTTTCGACATATTCTTTTACTTCGTATAAATAATTATTACCATTCAAAAACACCATACGGCGATTGAACAGTTAATTTTCGTTGATTACTTTTTTCTACTCGACCTACTATTTGAGCATCGATATTAAAGCTTCTTGAAATGGAAATAATTTTTTCAGCTTGCGATGGATGAACATACAACTCCATTCGATGACCCATATTAAACACCTGATACATTTCCTTCCAATCTGTATTCGATTCTTCCTGTATCATTTTAAATAATGGTGGAAGTTCAAATAAATTATCTTTTATTATATGTAAGTCATTCACAAAATGTAAAACCTTCGTCTGGCCTCCTCCACTGCAATGTACCATGCCATGAATTTCAGAACGCATTTCATCTAAAACAGCTTTTATAACGGGTGCGTATGTCCGTGTTGGAGACAATACTAATTTCCCTGCATCAAGACTTACGCCTGTGATTTTATCTGTTAAGTTCTTGGCTCCTGAATAAACTAATTCGCTTGGCAATCCTGCATCAAACGTATCGGGATATTTTTCAGAAACAAATTTGTTAAATACATCATGTCTTGCTGATGTCAATCCATTACTTCCCATCCCTCCATTGTACTCTGATTCATAGGCTGCTTGTCCACATGAACTCAAGCCAACAATCACATCACCATCCTGAATATTTGCATTGTCAATCACTTCACTGCGCTTCATTCTGCAAGTGACTGTACTATCAACAATAATCGTCCTAACTAAATCGCCTACATCAGCCGTTTCTCCACCAGTTGTATAAATTGAAATACCATAAGATCTCAGTTGTTCAACTAATTCTTCGGTACCATTAATAATTGCAGCGATAACTTCGCCTGGAATAAGTCGCTTGTTACGACCTATCGTAGATGATAGTAAAATATTGGATACAGCGCCAACACATAGCAAATCATCAATATTCATTATAAGGGCATCTTGTGCAATCCCTTTCCAAACGGATAAATCACCGGTTTCTTTCCAATAGGCATAGGCAAGACTACTCTTTGTTCCTGCGCCATCTGCATGCATTATATTGCAATAATTATCATCTCCTCCTAAATAATCAGGAACGATTTTACAAAATGCAGAAGGGAACAACCCCTTATCTACTGTTTTTATAGCGGCATGTACTTCATCTTTCGTTGCCGAGACACCGCGTAGATTATATCTTTCTGAGCTATTCATGGCTGCAAATTTACGAGTTTGATTTCCTTTGTTCGATTAATCTTAAAAAAAAACGCCCCGAAAATTTCAGGGCGTTTCATTTTATAAATCCTTATTAGTTTTTCGGAACGTAAGTAGCTCCTGTAACTTCGAATTCTGTACGACGATTGTACTGATGTGCTTTTTCTTTTAATTCTTTTGTAGCTAATCCATCAATAAACTCTTTCGTTAACACATCTCCACGTTTGAATGGTAAATACTCTTCATCATTCTCAACTGACTTAGGAGTAGTTTCACCTTTTCCTTCGAACGTTAAACGGTCAGCTGGAATTCCATTTGCTACTAAATAATCCATAACACTCTTCGCACGACGATTTGATAAACTCATGTTATAATTATCATCAGCACGGTAATCGGTATGTGAAGTTAACTTAATAGTTAAAGTTGGATTTTCTGTTAATGTTTTAATTAAACCATCTAAAGCTGACTTAGATTCTGCACGTAAAGTTGCTTTGTCTAAATCGTAGAACACCATTGGAACTGTAATTGGCTTCTTTGTAGACTTTAATGGGAAGTCGAAATCTTTAGTAAAGTCTTTATCTTCTTCGATACCTACTGTGCTTAATTCGTGGAACTTAGTTAAGTAACCAGTAAACGAAGCTGAAATCTTATACTTCACATTTGCCTTTAATTCATACGTATATAAACCATCAGCACTAGTTGCAACGCTTAACGATGTACCATCGCTACCAAACAACTCAACAGTTGCTCCTTCGATACTTTCTTTCGTATCAGTGTCATAAACACGTCCACCCACTTTCAACTTAACTGGAGGAATAACGAATGAATAAATATCATCACCACCTTGTCCACCAGAACGGCTTGAAGAGAAATAACCAGTTGTTTCAGAAGTCATAATAACACCAAAATCATCAGCACCTGAATTGATAGGCGCTTGTAAATTAACTGGCTCTGACCATTGACCTGCTTCATTCATAGAATAGAACATATCTAAACCACCCATTCCTGGCTTTCCATTAGAAGCATAGTATAAACGACCATTTGATGAAAGGCGAGGAAACATATCGTCACCATCACTGTTAATTACTGAACCTGCATTTACTGGCGTACCCCACGATCCTGCAGCAGCATCCCAAGATGACATCCAAATATCTTTTCCACCTAATCCGCCTGGCATATCACTCGCAAAATATAATGTTTTGCCATCGGCTGATAAACTTGGATGACCACAAGTATAGTTGTCACTGTTAAAAGGCAAAGAAACTGGATCACTCCACTTACCTTCAGCAAGAGTAGTCATCATAATTCTACATTGCATATTTTTATCCTTTACTGTAGGACATGTAGTGAAATACATTGTCTTTCCTGTGGCATCAAAACAAGCTGCTCCATCTGAATTATCAGAATTTGCAGGACTTGGGAATGTAGTTGGAGTACTCCATTTACCATTATTATCTTTTGTAGCCTGGAAAATATCAAAATACTTTTCTCCATACCAATTATCATTCTTAGAACCAGTAGACTCTTCTCTTGAAGAAGTAAAAACAAGGCTTCCTTTAGCAGCAGGATTCTCGCAAAGTGCGAATTCATGGTACTTAGAATTTACTCCTGAAACGTTTTCAACCTTAGCACGAGTTGGCTTATCATTCCATGCTTGCGCTTGTTCGCATTCCTTTATTTTGCCTTCTACTTTAGAATCAGTTGGATTTTTCTCTTTATAAGCATTGTATTGGGCAATCGCCTCAGCATATTTGCCGTTTGCTTTTAAAGCTTCTGCGTAACGCAAGATAGAAATTGGGTCGTTATACTTAGCTTTTACAGCCTTGCCGTACCAATCTTCTGCTTCTGCGTTGTTATTAACCATACGGGCACATTCACCTGCACGGTATGCAGACCAGCCCTTTTGTTCACTCTTCTTAAATTTAGCATAAGACTTCTTATACAATGCAGATGCAGTATAATACTGCCCGATTGTGTAGACTTTGTCTGCTTTTTTAGTTTTAGTTTTTGGTGCTTTTGGAGCTTTGTCAGCAGCAAAACTGCATACAATGGTCAATGAAAAGACCACTAATAAGCGTAATGATTTCTTGATCATAATGGATCGTGTATTTTTTACAGTTTCTAAGTAGGACAAAGGAAACAAATTATTTCAAATTAAAAAAAAAGAGCGCGAATAAATTCCCATTGCCTTTGTACTGATTTACAGCTATTTATGTCGATTGCTTAGAAAATCTTGCTATTGTTGAAAAAAAAGCCACTCTCAAAGAAGTATATAAATGATGTTTTTAATAGGACATATAATTCATTTGGAAGTGCCTGTTGATTGTAAATACATTGATTTTAATAGAATTTAAAATGTTAGTTATCGCTTCATTTTCATGTTCTACTTCGGATAATTTTTTGATCACTATTTTGATCTTTTTTTACTAATTAACAATCACGAAAATTATCAACATTGCAGTATTTTATTTGAAATCGAAAGGATGTTTTTCCCTATCTTTGTTTGATAAATTTCAATTAAATTTTATTTACAAAATAATGAGCGATCAATTGCTAGAACAAGAACAGAAACAAAACGAATATTCAGCAGATAGCATACAGGTGCTTGAGGGCTTAGAGGCGGTAAGAAAAAGACCAGCCATGTACATAGGTGATATTGGCGTTAAAGGTTTGCATCACCTTGTTTACGAAGTAGTAGACAACTCAATTGACGAAGCGCTAGCAGGTCATTGTAAAAACATTGACGTTTTCATTAACACTGACAATAGCATTACCGTTCGTGATGACGGTAGAGGTATTCCAACGGATATGCATCCGAAAGAAAAAAAGTCAGCATTAGAAGTAGTAATGACAGTGCTACATGCCGGTGGTAAATTCGATAAAGATTCGTACAAAGTATCTGGTGGACTTCATGGTGTTGGGGTTTCTTGCGTAAACGCATTGTCAACACACTTAAAAGCTACTGTTCATCGTAACGGTGAAATATGGCAACAAGAATTTAGTATTGGTAAACCATTATACCCTGCAAAAATTGTAGGTGAAACAAATAGAACAGGGACTGAGGTAACTTTCAAACCAGATGATTCCATTTTTACCTCTGTAGTTTATATCTACGATACGTTAGCATCTCGTATGCGTGAGCTTTCATTCTTAAATAAAGGAATACGTATAAATATTTCTGATTTACGTGAATTAGATGAAAATAACAATCCAATCAACTCAGAAAAATTTTACTCCGATAGAGGATTAGTAGAATTCGTTGAATTTCTTGATAAAACAAGAGAGAAGTTAATGGAAGATGCCATCTATATGGAAGGTGAAAAAAGTGGGATTCCAGTAGAGGTTGCTTTAAGTTACAACTCGTCTTTTAATGAAAATGTGCATTCGTATGTTAACAATATTAATACACACGAAGGTGGTACTCACTTAGCAGGATTCAGAAGAGCACTTACAAGAACATTAAAATCCTATGCTGAAAAAGAAGGTTTATTATCAAAATTAAAATTTGATATTAGTGGTGATGACTTTCGCGAGGGATTAACAGCTGTTATTTCAGTGAAAGTTCAGGAACCACAATTCGAAGGTCAAACAAAAACCAAGTTAGGTAATAACGAAGTAATGGGTGCTGTTGATCAGGCTGTGGCTGAAATGCTAAACATATATTTAGAAGAACATCCTCGTGAAGCACGTACTATCGTAAACAAGGTTATCCTTGCTGCAACCGCTCGCCATGCTGCCCGTAAAGCACGTGAAATGGTTCAACGTAAAGGAGCTTTCACTGGCACAGGCCTTCCAGGTAAATTAAGTGATTGTTCAGAACGCGACCCAGGAAAATGTGAATTGTTTCTTGTCGAGGGAGACTCAGCGGGTGGAACAGCAAAGCAAGGTCGCGATAGAAATTTCCAAGCTATTCTTCCATTAAGAGGCAAAATCCTTAATGTAGAAAAAGCAATGGATTATAAAATTTTCGACAATGAAGAGATCCGCAATATGTTTACAGCGATGGGGGTTTCTAAAGGAACTGCAGAAGATGAAAGAGCTTTAAATATTGAGAAATTACGCTACCACAAAATCGTAATCATGACCGATGCCGATGTCGATGGTAGTCATATCACAACACTTATTCTTACTTTCTTCTTCCGTCATATGAAAGAATTAATTGAGAATGGTTATATCTACATTGCGACTCCTCCACTATATTTAGTAAAGAAGGGTAAGGAAGAAGAATATTGCTGGACAGATGAACAACGTCTTGCTGCTGTAAAACGTATGGCTCCCGAAGGAAAAGAATCAACTGTAAATATTCAACGTTATAAAGGTCTTGGAGAGATGAACGCAGAGCAACTTTGGTCAACTACAATGCGTCCTGATACTCGTACTTTACGTCAGGTAACCATCGAAAGTGCTGCTGAAGCTGATCGTATATTCTCAATGCTAATGGGCGATGATGTACCTCCTCGTCGTGAGTTTATCGAGAAAAATGCGAAGTATGCGAAAGTTGATGCATAATTAACTCCTCAAAAATTTAAGCCACAGAAATCTGTGGCTTTTTTATTTACACTAATCTGATAAATATTATCACTATTAAATTATTTTTTTATTTGATAGCAATAGGTTTTTTGTAATTTCGCATCACAAATTTTAAGAATAAAAAAATGAAAGTAACTGTAGTAGGCGCTGGTAATGTTGGAGCCACATGCGCAAATGTGATAGCACATAATGAACTTGCCAACGAAGTAATTTTATTAGATATCAAAGAAGGTATCGCAGAAGGAAAATCGTTAGATATCTGGCAAACTGCACCAATTAACCTTTACGATACTCGTGTTAAAGGCTCAACAAATGATTATGCAGCAACTGCAGGTTCGGATGTAGTAGTAATTACTTCAGGACTTCCAAGAAAACCAGGTATGAGTCGCGATGACCTAATCGCTACTAATGCAGGTATCGTTAAATCGGTTACTGAAAATATTATTAAGTATTCTCCAAATACAATTATTATCGTAGTGAGTAATCCACTTGACGTAATGACTTATTGTGCTTATCTAAACTCAGGATTAGACAGTAAGAAGGTATTTGGTATGGCAGGTATCTTAGATACAGCTCGCTACCGTGCATTCTTAGCGGAAGCGTTAAATTGCTCACCAAAAGACATCCAAGCAATTTTAATGGGTGGCCATGGAGATACAATGGTTCCACTTCCTCGCTATACAACTGTTTCTGGAATTCCTGTGACTGAATTAATCGCAGCTGATAAATTAGAAGCAATTGTACATCGTACTAAAGTTGGTGGTGGCGAATTAGTAAACCTAATGGGAACTTCTGCATGGTACGCTCCAGGAGCAGCAGCAGCTCAAATGGTAGAAGCTATTGTTCGTGACCAAAAAAGAATTTATCCTGTTTGTGCTTGGCTTCAAGGAGAATATGGAATGAAAGATATTTATCTAGGCGTTCCTGTTAAGTTAGGTAAAAATGGTATCGAAGAAATCATCGAACTTCAGTTAAATGATGCAGAAAAATTATTGTTGACAAATTCAGCAACTGCCGTTAAAGAAGTGATGAGTGTATTGGACAATATGCAAACTGCATAATTCAGTTTATTGATATATAGAAGAGGCGCTTTCGAGCGCCTCTTTTATTTTAGTACCCTTTCCGAAAATTTAGCCTGAACTAATCTGCAATTATCATTTGATTTCCCAAACCATCTTTTACGGTTCTTAGCAATAATCGAATACATCGAATCTAAAAAAGCAGTGGGAAATAGATTAAAGGCCGCCAAAAGATTTAGCGGGAATTTCAATTGCTTACATATTTGCAATACAGCT
>JBJOND010000060.1:0-18694 GCA_046052065.1 Bacteroidota bacterium
TTTTTTTTAACTGTCAATAGAACACCTGCAAATCCTGAAATGAATCCAACAATTTCAAGTGCGTCCATTTTTATACAGCATCTTTGAAATTAAATCGAGTAGCCGCAATGTCCTGAATTAACTCAGGATCTTTTTCGAAAGAATTTCCTACAACAACCATATTAGCACCTGCTCTAAAAACAGCAGCTGCGCTCTCTGGTGTTCGAATACCTCCTCCTACTATTAAAGGAATATTTACTTCTTTCTTAATTGCTTTTATTACTTCAAATGGCACATGGTATTTTGCTCCTGAACCTGCTTCGGCAAATATCAATTTCATTCCTAGTTGTTCACCTGCTAATGCGGTGTAAGCAGCAATTTCAAATTTGTCGGTAGGAATAGGAGCAGTGCCACTCACATACTGTACGGTGGTCATAGTACCTCCGTCAATTAATAAATAGCCTGTGGGAATAATTTCTAATTCAGACGATTTTAATCGTTGTGCAGCAGTTACGTGTTGACCAATTAATAGATCAGGATTTCTTCCTGATATAAGGGAAAGTAGTAAAATGGCATCGGCATGTTCACTTATTTGCTGATGATTACCTGGGAATAAGACCACTGGAATTGACGAACGTTTTTTAATTCCGAGAACTGTACGTTGTAAATCGCCAGATGTAATTAAACTTCCACCAACAAAAAAGTAATCGATATTTGCTTCGTTGCTGTAGGTGCAGATTTTATCCAGGTGTTTTTCTCCCGATTTATCAGGGTCTATGAGTACGGAAAGAAGTCGGCGGTCATTAAAAGCGGCCTCCTGAATTTTTTGATAAATCATGATTGCAAATTAAGAGAAAATATTATCAGTTTCCAACGATATAGGAAACGAGTATTTCATCAAAATGTAGAAGATGATAATTAAATGTTGCTTCTTGATCTTGCTTTAAAAACTGAACAATTCCGATATTGTTCAAGGATTCTTTTACGTTGATATGCGCTTTGAAATCGATACCTCCACCGCCAATCAGTTTAAAAATCGATTCCTTGACACACCAAATGGAGTAATGGTTAAGATAAGATTTGATTTGACTGGCATTCATCCAATGTTGTTCTTGCTCATTCACAAACTTAGATGCAATTTTCAAGATTCTTTCAGAGGGGATTTCAACATCAATACCCACTAATTTTGCAGGATGATAAATGACCGCAACATACTCTTTGGTATTGGAAATCGATATATGTCCTTCGTGATTTTTCAAATGAGGCTTCCCCAAATCATCGTAGTAAAGTTCAATGTTTTCATTTAAAATATACTGTAATAATATCCCAGCTACTAGCTTTTGACTAATTCTTAATTCCGACTTTAATCCTAAGTTTTTAATTTCTTTTAAAAAAGATTCGTTGTTTAAAAACAAAACGAGCTCATCAGGTGTTTCGGAGATGCTCCAAACAGCTATATGTTGTCCTAAAGAATCGGAATTATGGTAGATTAATGCCATTTCGTAGTAATTGGCAAATATAACATTGCAAGAGTCATAATGAATAACTAAATTTGCATAAAATTTCAATAAAATGATAAACACTCAAACAGAAAAATTCGTGAAATATAAGGTGAAAGACATTTCCCTTGCAGAATGGGGAAGAAAAGAAATCAGACTAGCTGAAGCAGAAATGCCAGGTTTAATGTCTTTGAGAGAAGAATTTGGTCCTTCGAAGCCCTTAAAAGGTGCTCGCGTTGCAGGATGTTTACACATGACAATCCAAACTGCAGTTCTAATTGAAACATTAGTTGAATTAGGAGCTGAAGTTACTTGGTCATCTTGTAACATTTTCTCTACTCAAGATCATGCTGCTGCTGCTATTGCTGCTGCAGGTATCTCTGTTTATGCTTGGAAAGGTATGAACGCTGAAGAATTCGACTGGTGCATTGAGCAAACATTATTCTTCGGAGAAGATCGTCAACCTCTAAACATGATTTTAGATGATGGTGGAGATTTAACAAACATGGTATTCGACAAATACCCTGAGTTAATTTCTGGTATCCGTGGATTGTCAGAAGAGACAACAACAGGTGTATTACGTTTACATGAGCGTGTTAAGAATGGTACGTTGCCAATTCCTGCTATCAATATTAATGATTCAGTTACTAAATCTAAATTCGATAATAAATACGGTTGCCGTGAGTCGTTAGTAGATGCGATTCGTCGTGCTACTGACCTAATGATGGCTGGTAAAGTTGCTGTTGTTGCTGGTTTCGGTGATGTGGGTAAAGGTTCTGCTGATTCACTTCGTGATTCTAAAGTGCGTGTTATCGTTACTGAAATTGACCCAATCTGTGCATTACAAGCTGCTATGGAAGGTTATGAAGTGAAGAAGATGGCTGATGCAATTAAAGAAGCAGATATCGTTGTAACTGCAACAGGTAACTTCAACATTATTACTGAAGAGCATTTCAGATCAATGAAGCATAATGCAGTTGTTTGTAACATCGGTCACTTCGATAATGAAATCGACATGGCTTGGTTAAATGCTAATTATGGAGAAACATTAGAGAATATCAAACCTCAGGTAGATAAATATACTATCGAAGGAAAGGATATCATTATATTAGCTGAAGGTCGTTTGGTGAACTTAGGTTGTGCAATGGGACATCCATCATTCGTAATGTCGGCTTCATTTACAAACCAAACATTAGCACAGTTAGAACTTTGGGCAAATCATAAGAATTATGAAAACCAGGTTTACACGTTACCTAAGAATTTAGATGAGAAAGTAGCTCGTTTACACTTAGCTAAAATTGGTGTAGAAATCGATACATTAACTCCTAAACAAGCAGAGTATATCGGTGTAACTGTTCAGGGTCCTTATAAAAATGACGCATATCGTTATTAATCAATAGGGTAATATAAAATAAAAGGGGATGAATTATTTCATCCCCTTTTTTATTGATTATAATATTCCTCAGCTTGGCTTATGTTTGAGATTGGTAAACGAAATCTTTTACTGCACAACGAAGTTGCAAAAAAACTAAAATCTCCAGCCTTCCGAAAGCTCAAATTTTGGCTTTCCGATATTATGACAGTGCTTTTTATTTTATTAGTCGGCTATTACTATTTTTTCTGATGTTATAATTTTATCATTTCCATCTGACAAACGAAGAAAATAAATCCCATTTGGAAGATTTTCTCGAAGCAAAGTAAATGATACACCAGCAATATTACTGACGTACTTAACTGTTTGTCCAAAAATATTGTCAACAAATAGTTCTGCTTTTTTCATATTGAAATTTGTCTGCATAACTAATTGCGAAGAAAAGGGGTTAGGGAAAATAGTGAAAGAATAAATCCTCTGATTTTCGATTAGTCCAAGTGTTCCTCCTGAAAGAGTCACGTCATCAATCCATAATGTTGTTCCAATATTCGCTCCGTTACCTAACGTAGTATTCAAAGGAAAATAATCATTATCCGCAATTGTTTTACTAGTTGAAAAAACAATTTGTATGATTTCTGGAGTGTCATTCATGAAGTAATTTATTGGGATTGTCACAGGTGTATAAACATTAACATCGTTGATAATTGAAATTTCCCCTTCTCCAATAATTTGACCCGCGTTACCTAAACTATCAAGGTGTCTTAAAACAATTTTGGCGAATCCTGTGTCTGTCCCTACTCTGTTAAACTTATAATAAAAATGGAGGTTGTCGGGTCTTTGATTATAAGGAATGCCATGTGCCAAATTGGGGCTGCTTGTATTACCATAAGCAAGGTATCCAAAATAAATTTGAGGTATGCCTGTATCATCAATGCAATCTTTAGATTCAAGTTTTGCAGCCCAAATACCGCTATTTTTGTCATTAGTTCTTTCTGCTGATATAGGGACGAATGGATTGCATGGTAAAGCTGCATAAAATGCATTTGTCAACCAATTAGATGGAAAGGGTGTAAAGGTTGTGTCCCAAATTTCCATGTCTCCATTAAATACTGGTTGCCCAAAAATATTTCCAGAAAGAAGAATAGCAAGAATTAATAGATTTTTTTTCATGTTTTTTTCAGCATTGACTATAACTAATAATTAGTTGTAAATATGAAGCTGGTTAATAGAAATATTGTACGTGCATCTATACTGTTGTAGAGGTCTGCTTGCAGGACCGTTGAGAATAGATCCGTCGAAAATGAAAAATTTACTACCACAAATGGAGTCTCTAGCATCGATTCCGTTGGCTAACATATAAACCACAGCTCCTGATGTGTTGGGGTCGAACGTGCAAGCTCTTTCATAAGCTACAAATTCGGTAGTCGATTTCCTGAAAATAATTAATCCCTTAGCGCCCGCTGGATAATAGATCCAGTTGTTTACTGCATTAAGGTTTGAGTAGGATGGTAGATTTAGGTCAATGTATTCATTTACAGATATATTGGGGATTAGTTCATCGTTCTTACGACACGCTAAAAACGCTGACAAAATCACAAGACCTATAAATAATTTCTTTAGCATGACAACAAAGATATTATTGTATTTGCAATTGTGGGTTTCAATGTATTATATTTGACTAACTAAAAACAAAAAGGCAATGAAAAAAATTATTTTATTAGCTGCAATAACATTTATGCTAGGTGGTATTGTCAATGCACAAACATCAGAAAATATAGTAAAGGGAATGCATGGTGGAGTTGTTTTCGGTTCAGATGATTTGAAATTCGAATTCGTTGAAAAAGGAAGTGATGTTTTAGTTTACCCAGTTGCTGCTGATGGGAAAATGCTTAGTACTGTACCAACACACGCTACTATTAACATTGTTCCTATGGCTGTGAAACTAGCAGAAGAATTTAAAAACGTAGAGTTTGCAAACGGTTGTTTTAAGGTTACGAGAGAGGATGCTCAATTACCACTTTATATTGTTGCTATTTCGACTTCATTAAACGAAAAAAATTATGAAGCAAAATATGTAATTCCCAACGTACAAGCAAGATAATATCATACTATAAGAGAAGCCCCGACGTTAAATAGTCGGGGTTTTTTTATTCCATCAAAATATGCGATTTAATCAAAAATTTAGAATAGTAGCAACAGTCGTGTTTTTATTTTTCACCTCAGCATTATTTGCTCAATCTGATAAACAGTCAGGAGGTTCAAAAAAAATTCGTAGAGCTGAAAGAGTAAAAGAGGAGCAAGCAAAAAAACAAGAAAAGGCTATTATAGAAGGTAAGAAGAAGCATCGCAAGTTGCAATCGAAGGAAGTAAGAAAAAGGATGAAACGAAACGATAGGCGTTACCATCATTCGGATGCAAATGATCATAGACCTAATTGGCTAAAGCGATTGTTTCCTAAAAGAAGACCATCGGCAAACTGATTTTTTTATGCGCTAAGGTTTTGTGTTTTTTTTCTTGTTAGCAGAGCACTCTGATTCCTTTTTAGGTTTTTCATCACAATTTGAAAAATCAAAATCCAAATCTGTTGGATCAATGTAAGACTTGCCAGTTTTACGATATAATTCTATCTGCTCTTGAACTTCCTTTTTAACTTTTTTCATAAAAATGAAATACAATATTCACTGTTTTTCGAATTGACTTTACTCAGCAAATGTTCTCATGTCAACAGGCACAACGCTCGTAACACCTGGCTCTGCCATCGTAATGCCATACATGATATCGGTAGCAGCCATTGTTTTCTTGTTGTGTGTAATAATAATGAATTGAGATTCTGTGCTGAACTTCTTTATGATATTATTGAACTTGTCAATATTATTATCATCCAACGGTGCATCTACCTCATCAAAAATACAGAATGGAGCTGGCTTCAATAAGTAAATACTAAATAGTAAAGCCGTCGCCGTTAGCGTCTTTTCTCCTCCCGATAATTGATGAATTGATAATGGTTTTTTTCCTTTAGGTTGTGCAATGATATTTATATCTGATTCTAAAGGATTGCTCATATCGGAGATTACTAAATCGCAATTGTCATCATCCGTAAACAATGATCGGAATACACGAATGAAGTTGGTTCTAACATGCGTAAATGCATCCATGAATACGGTCTGTGCTGTAGAATCAATTTCGCTGATGGTCAACAACAAAGCATCTTTCGCATTCTGTAAATCTGTTTTTTCTTTTACGATAAAGTCGTAACGTTCTTTGATTTCTTTGTATTGCTCAAGCGCCATCGGATTAATCGGGCCGAATTCATTCAGGCGTTTTTTCAATTGGTCCGCTTTCGGACGCATCTCT
Source organism: Bacteroidota bacterium (assembly GCA_046052065.1). Lineage (GTDB taxonomy): Bacteria > Bacteroidota > Bacteroidia > AKYH767-A > OLB10 > CAINEC01. The sequence goes on from JBJOND010000060.1 coordinate 6,205, forward strand.
GGCTCGTTAAATTCTGGGTCAGGTTCAATAACGAATAGGTCTTCAATTTCAATATTGAATTCAATACTTAATCGTTCTTTAAGCGAGTTCATTTGAAGCTTGATACCATTCAGCTCATCGTTTACTTGTTGAAGTTTAGTATCGTTAGCCTCTTTCGATTTTCGATAATCGCCTAAGTTCTTCTCTTCAGATTCTATTTCTATTTTGGCTGCGTTATAGCTCGTTTCTGTTTCCTTAACACCTGTTTCTAATTGGTGCTTGTCATCAATCAGCTTCTTAAGTTCATCACTAGTTGAAGCCATGCCGTTTGATAGCTGATCAATTTGTTCTTTAACGCTCGTTAATTCATTAGCGTTAGACTCAATATTTTTCTTTAAAGTCGCTATCTGATTATTACGATAACCAATATCACGCAACGTGTTTTGTATTCGATTTTGTTGCTGAAGTACTTGAATATTAAAATTGTTTAACTCCTGATTCTTTTCTCCTGATTCTTTTTGAAGTGAAGTGGATTGCTCCTGCTGCACATTCAATTGCTGAATCAAATGATTTAATTTCTCCGTTAAAATTTCTGGCGATATATCAGGATTTTCTTTTTCAGCTGCAATGGTATTTGCAATTGTTGTTAATTCTTCATTTAGTTTTGCGAAACTAATTTTTGATTGATCAACTGCACGATTAATAAAGTCGCAGTTGCTTTGAATCGAATTAACATCGCCACTCAACTTCATGAACTCATTTTCTTTGCTTGAAACAAGTTGTTGGTTTTCCGAAATTTTAATTTTGGTTGCAGCGAATTGTTCTTCAGATTTTGATAGATCAGCTTTTAAGTCGTCAATCATTTGTTCTTGAGACTTAATCTCTTCTGCAAGCTTCTCTAGGTTTTTGAATTTCCCTGTGCGCTTGCCATCAAATTTTCCTATTGAACCTCCACCAACAGCATATTTTTGGCGAAGGAAATTTCCGCTTTTCGATAAGACTACTGCGCTTTGCTGATTAGATAAATCAATATTTTCTAAAGTGCTCTGTTCGTTTGCAATATACACATGCGATAGAAGGAAATTAAACAGATTTCCATATTGTCCATAGTTTTCAATCACATCTAACGCTTTCGTACATCCGTTAATATTAGACAGCGATGTTTGGCTATACGATTTTAATGAATCAAGAATAAAAAAGTTTGCACGACCCTTCGACGAATCATTTAGTAGGTTTAAAGCAGTCCAAGCTTCAGCCTGATTTTGAACCACAAAATAATTTAAATATGGCTCTAAATAATTTTCAATTGCAATTTTATATTCATCATTACAAACGATAATCTCTGATAATAATGGAGCTTTTTTAAATTGCTCATGATTTATTTTTAAATAGCGAATAGAGTCGGGGTAACCTTCCATTTGTTCGAGAAGGTTTTTTGTCAATTGGTATTCGTTGTTTTTAGAATCAAGTTTTCTCGACTCAATTTGAATTACCTGATTTGCTTCTCTGATTCGGTTGTCTGTTGCTTTTAATTCTTCATCAAGCTCCAAACGAATTTGTTTCAGTTTTTTTAATTCTTCATCAGCTGTTGATTTTTTCGGAAGTAAATCGGATAATTGATTTTCGAGTTCCTTTAATCGACCTGCATTTTCATCTTGATTAGCTTGAAGTCGCTTTATTTCATCTGATATTGATTGATGACGAGTTTGGCGAACGGCTTGTTTCGTTTCAAACTCGTTAATCATTGAACGCTGCTGATAAATTTTTTGGTTTAATTCTTTAATGGAATTAAGTGATGCTTCGTAAGCAGCTTTACTCGACTCACTATTTTGTCGCAGTATTGCTACATCCTCCTCTAATTTTTTCAGATGTTCTTCTTCGCGAATTTTTTCTTCTTGCAAAAGAACAGTAGACGATTCTGTTTCTTTCAATGAGTTTTCATCGTTGAAAGTAGATGTTTGTAATTGTTTTTGTTTTTCAATTAAAAAATTAAATTTTTCATTCTTGTTTTTTTCTTCGTTTTCAAAACGAGTTATTTCAAGAAGTTTTTCATTTAATAGTTTCTGCGCAGTTTGTAAAGCAATTTCTTTTTCGCTTGTTTGACTTTTAATTGATGCAAGATTTAGTTCGAATTCTTCTAACTTAATTTGCATCTCCAACTTAGTTTCACTAAACGTTTTCTCTTTGCTTTGTAAATCTTCCAGCGATGAACTATTATTGCGAATTGTATAAAGTGCAAGTTGAGTGCTTAACTCTTTGTATTCTTCTTTTAATCGATAATAACGATCAGTTTTCTTTGCTTGCGTTTCAAGTTGCTTTAAGCTTTTTTCAATTTCAAAAAGTAAATCGTTTACACGGTTTAAGTCTGAATCTGTTTCTTCTAACTTTTGAAATGTTTGTTTTTTTCTTATTTTATATTTAGAAATTCCAGCCGCCTCTTCTAATAAAGTTTTAATTGTATTATTTCTATCCTTGATAATATCATCCACCATGTTTAATTCAATGATAGCATAGGAGTCAGGACCAATACCTGTATCCATAAATAAATCATTGATATCTTTCAAACGGCAAGTAACACCATTTAGTTGGTATTCACTTTCGCCTGTTCGATAGAGACGACGCGTAATACTTACTGTTGTAAATTCAGTTGGTAAAATTCCTTTATTGTTTTCGAAAGACAAGGATACCTCTGCTAGATTAGCAGGCTTTCTTGTTTTGGTTCCGTTAAAAATGATGTTCTCCATTTTTTCAGAGCGAAGCATTCTGGTTTTTTGTTCACCAAGAACCCATCGCATCGCATCTACCACATTCGATTTGCCGGATCCGTTAGGACCAACAATCGATGTAACGCCTTCATCAAAGTGGATTATTACTTTATCTCCAAAACTTTTGAATCCTTTTATTTCAAGTGATTTGAGTCTCATTACAAATTTTAATTGAATATTTCTCTCACAAATTAATCTGCCCTCCTGCCTCAGCATAAACCAGTATTAATTACAAGAACCAACAAATTTAAAAAATGCTTTCACTTCAAAGTGAATAATGAGAAATTATTCGAAGTTTTATTTTGCAACCGACAAATTTTGAAATAACTGGAAATAATATTCCATTATAAAATGATAAACTTTATTAACAAAATTGATTGTCATAACAATGTAAGCTTAAGAAAACAATATTCCTTATTAATTTGAAAATCAGCTTTAAAATAGAATCTTACACAATGAAATAGTCGGAAACGAAAAGGCGGATTTTCATTAAAAGGTAAATTGTGAATAAATTTCAATTCTAAATTCAAGTGACTATTTGGGAATTTGAATCTTTTATTTCTATTTTAGCCCCCTAACTGATTAACGAAACATTAACACCAAGAAGACAATAAATTAACTCTATGATAAGGAAAGCTTACTTAACCCTAGTGTTTTTACTGGTTGTATGCGCCGGAGCATTTGCACAATCCGGAGCTATCAGAGGTAAAATCCTTGACAAAGCCAACAAACAACCAATTCCTTTTGCAACTGTAGTTGCAGAGATGAATGGAACTCAAGTTTCAGGCGGACAGTCAGATTTTGATGGTGAATATAATATCAAGCCGTTAGCGGCTGGTAAATACACCATTCGTTTAAAGTACACCGGTTACAAAGAATTGGTGATTAATGACGTAGTTGTGTCAATTGACAAAACTACTTTCCAGGACTTGATGATTTCAGCAACCACTATTGAATTAGGTGGCGTTGAAATTATTGAGTACAAAGCTCCATTATTTGGTAAAGATGATGTGCAGCGAGGAGCGACATTAACGCGTGAAGATATTCAGGCAGCTCCAACTCGAGATGTAAAATCAGTTGCTGCTCAAGCAGCCAGCGTATTCCAGAAAGATGAGGGCGATGACCTAAACGTTCGTGGATCACGTGCTGATGCAACCGATTATTATGTTGATGGTATCCGAATTCGCGGTTCTCAGAAGCTTCCTCAATCAGGTATTGAGCAGGTAACTGCTATCGTGGGTGGTACGCCGGCTCAGTATGGTGATGCAACGGGTGGGGTTATCTCAATTACTACTAGAGGTCCGTCAAAAGACTTCACTGGTGGTTTAGAGGTGGTTTCATCAGAAATGTTTGATCAATATGGTTACAACTTAGTTTCTGCAGATTTATCTGGTCCTATTTTAAAGAAGAAACTGGAAAATGGTGGAGAAAAAGCTGTTTTAGGTTTCTTCTTATCAGGTGAATATCAATCAGAAAAAGATCCCGATCCTTCTGGAATCGGTATGTATAAATTGAAAGATAATGTATATCAGGATTTAGTACAGAATCCAATAGATTTATATCAGACTTCAGCTTCTAGCTTCGGGTCGTTCAATGCTGCTCAGTTTTATACAAATGATGATTTTGAAAAAGTAAAAACGAAAAATAATGTTAAGCAAATTGGATATCGTTTTACTGCTAAGTTCGACTATCAACCAGCTGAATTTACAACATTTACTCTTGGTGGAAGCTTCAATACAAATGATAGAAGAAGTTACGCTATCAACCGTGTAGCTTATAATTTTGAAGAAAATCCTCAAATTATTGACCGTGATTTCCGTGTCTTTGGACGTTTAACTCAACGATTAGCTTCTACTTATAAATCAGATAAGGAAAACTCATCAGTTTTTAAAAATGTGTATTTTACAGTTCAAGCGGAATATTCAAAAAATCAGCAAATAAATCAAGACCCTGTTCATAAGGATAATCTTTGGAATTATGGATATGTTGGAAAGTTTGCTAGATCGAGTAATGCAGTATACACTGCGATTGATGATTCAACGCGCGAGCAAATTGGTTACGCAAATACATTCGATTTCCAAGCAGGTGGTATGAACTCAATTGCAGAAGCTTATACGAATGCTGCTTATGGTGCATTTGGTGGAGCTGGTGTTAACATTAGCTCTTTAGATCAGATTAGAAGTGCTGGTGGGGTAAGAAATGGTGATGGAACTAATAGTGTAATGGCTATTTGGGAAGGAATTGGTAACCTAAGAAATTCTTATTCAAATTTTGATAACGATCAATATCGTATCACTTTAACTGGTAACGCAGATATTAAAAAGCATTCAATTTTAGTTGGTTTTGAATTTGAACAACGCGTTGACCGTGGTTATAGCGTTGCGCCAAGAAGCTTATGGACATTAGGTCGTCAATTTGCTAATTTCAACTTAACTGAAACTGACTTTAGTGTAGGTGATACAATTTTTGGTGAAAACATTACCAATGGTGATACTACTTATTATACTATCAATCACCCTTCTACCTATGCGCCTACTTTAGATGAAAACGGACAAATCATCAATGGTTTCTACGAAAACTTACGTAACGAATTAGGTATTGCAAATAATGCGTATGTTGATTTTGATGCTTTATCACCAGATCAATTAAATATCGGAATGTTTAATGTTGACCAATTAGTTTCTAATGGATTGGTTAGCTATTATGGTTTTGATGTTTCAGGAAATAAGATTAACACAAATCCTACATTCAAGGATTACTTTACTCAAAAAGATGGTGCTAATTTTACTCGTGCAATTGGCGCTTTCCGTCCTACTTACATGGCAGGATATATTCAAGATCGTTTTACAATTGATAATTTAAGTTTCAATATTGGTTTACGTGTTGATCGTTTCGATGCAAATCAAAAAGCATTAAAAGATAAGTTCTTATTGTTAGATGCTTATACTGTTGATGATTTCCCTCAGGCAATTGAAGGAAAACCAGATAATATTGAAGGTTCTTTCGTTCCTTATTTGGCTAATCCTGGTGACTTAAGTTCAATTATTGGTTACCGTGATGGAAATGTATGGTATGATAAAAATGGTCAAATTGTTAGTGACCCTGATTTAATTGCATCACAATCAACAACTGGTTTAATTGTACCTGCTGTTAAACCAGATGCTGGTAAAATAGCTACTGAAACATGGAACATTGATGGAGTATTTGAAGATTATAAGCCTCAAATCACAATCATGCCACGTATTGCGTTTGCGTTCAACATTACAGATGAAGCTCAGTTCTTTGCTCATTATGATGTATTAACGCAACGTCCTTCTGCAGCGTTAAGAAATGATCCTTCAGAGTATCTTTCATTAAGAACAAATCCTGATGGTTCATTAAACAATGCGGGATTAAAGCCAGAAAGAACAACAGATTACGAGATTGGATTTAAACAAAAAATTAGCAAATCATCTGCTTTAACTATTTCTGCTTTCTATCGTGAATTGAAAAACATGATTCAGATTACGAGAGTTAACTTTGCATACCCAAATACTTACACGACTTACGACAATATCGATTTCGGAACTGTAAAAGGTATTTCAATGAGTTACGATTTACGTCGTACAGGTAATGTTCGTATGTTGGCAAGCTATACATTGCAGTTTGCAGATGGTACAGGTTCTAGTGCTAGTTCTAATACTGAGTTAACTAATACTGATCAACCTAACTTGCGTTTCATTATACCTTTAGATTACGATACTCGTCATCAGATTACAACTTCATTCGATTATCACTATAAATCTGGTGAAGACTATGATGGTCCAATTGTATTTGGCAAGCCAATTTTTGCAAATGCTGGAGCAAACATCGTTTTCCGTGCTAACTCTGGTACTCCATACACTCGTCAGTCGCGACCAACACGTGAAGCTGCTGCAATCGGCTGGCAATCTAACGGTCAACGTGTAGTTGAAGGGTTAGTAAATGGTGCTCGTACACCTTGGCAATTCAGATTTGACTTACGTTTAGATAAGGATATTGAAGTTAAGTTCTCGGACAAAAAATCAGGTACATTCAATGTGTACTTACAGATTCAAAACTTATTGGATACTCGTAACGTGGTTGGTGTATATCGTGCTACTGGTAATGCAACAGACGATGGATTCCTTCAGTCAGCTGATGGTTTACAGTTGTCTGCTGCTCAACAATCACAACAAGCGTTTATCGATCAATACAACATTCGCTTATTAAACCCTGATAACTACAGCTTGCCAAGAAGAGCAAGATTAGGTGTGAGATTCGATTTTTAACCTTTACTAAACAAACAAACAGAAAATTAACGCTATGAAAATGCTTCGATATAAGATCTTATTTAGCCTTGTGGTATTGGCTGGATGGTCCGCGTCTACATTCGCGAAGATGAATGTAGGAGGGAAAGCAGCACATGCCCCTGTTCGTAATACAAAAGTTGCGGCAAGCTGTCCTGTTACTTCCTCACAAATTGACTTGGATATTAACCAGGTTCGTGCTCGTGTTTTAGTTGGTGGCGACCTTTGGTGGGATCCAGTTGGTCAAACACCTTACTATGAAGTTCCAATTGGAAGTGGAAAGAATGCTATTTATTCTGGAGCACTTTGGATTGGAGGTTTTGACCAAGCTGGTCAGTTAAAAGTAGCAGCTCAAACTTACCGTCAAGGTGGTTCCAATGACTTTTGGGGTGGACCAATTGATACAGCATCAGGTACTGCTTCAATTGATAATGCTACTTGTGATGCTTATGACAGATTTTGGTCTATAAGCCGCAAGGAAGTTTCTGAATTCGTTGCTGGCGGAGAAGCTACAAATGAAATTAAAACATGGCCAGGTAACGGTGATTTCACAAAAGGTGAATTACCAACGTTAGCTCCATTCTTTGATGCGGATAATGATGGTGTTTATAACTATGAAAACGGTGATTATCCTTACTTTTTATTAGCAGGAGATTATCCTGCTAATCCAAGTACCGGTAAAGTAGAATGTAACGATTACTTATTCGGTGATAAGTCAATTTGGTGGGTATTCAATGATGTAGGTAACATCAAAACAGAATCTAGTTCAAATCCTATTGGATTAGAAATTCGTGCTCAAGCTTTTGCATTTAAGACAGCAAATGAAATTAACTTCATGACTTTCTATAAGTATCAAATCATTAATCGCTCAAGTGATGAATTAGATTCTACTTATTTTGGTGTATGGTGTGATCCAGATTTAGGAAACGCTGCTGATGACTTAGTTGGTTGTGACGTTGGATTAGGTTTGGGTTATGTGTATAATGGTGATCCAGATGATGATGGTGGCTCTGGTTATGGATTGAATCCTCCATCAGTTGGTATTGATTTCTTCCAGGGTCCTTTGGCAGATCCAGGAGATGGTATTGATAATAATCGTGATGGCGATATTGATGAAATCGGTGAGCAAATTATTATGTCACGATTCGTATATTATGTTAACACGAATAATGTTCCTAATGGAAACCCAAATACAACAGATGATTACTATGAGTACTTATCAGGAAGTTGGTTAGACGGCTTACCAATCACTTATGGCGGTGATGGTCGTGGTGGTAGTGCAGGTGCTACTGCAACTCCATGTAATTTCATGTTTCCGGATAATACAGATCCGAATTTCTCAACACCATGGACAATGGTTACTGCCAATATTCAACCAGACGATATGCGTTGGTTACAATCTGCTGGTACATTTACATTGAAGCCAGGTGCCGTTAATTATATAACAACTGGTGTGATTTTCCAACGTACCACTGCGGGTGGTCCTTTAGCTTCTGTTTCATTGTTAAAGTTAGCTGATCAAAAAGCACAGGCAATCTTTGATAACTGTTTCAAAATTTTAGATGGTCCTGATGCACCAGATTTAGCTATTCGTGAGGACGACCGAAAATTAATCTTATCATTAGAAAATGTTGCTAACAAGAAAGTTGAATTATATAACGAAGTTGATGCGGTTATCCCGAAAGCAGTGCAAAATGCAACAGGTGGGTTTGATACATTAACAGATGCAGAAAGATCATATACCTTCCAGGGATACAAAATTTATCAGGTTGCTGATGAGACCGTATCTGATGCTGATGTAAACGACCTTTCTAAAGCGAAGTTAATTGCACAAGTTGACTTAAAAGATAATATTGGTCAGATTGTGAATTATGAATATGATAATAATATTTCTGCTTGGGTTCCTTCAGAAAAAACGACGGTGGTTAATAATGGATTACAGCATTCATTCATTATCACTAAAGATTTATTCTCTCAAAAAGACCTTGTAAATTACAAACCATACTATTTCTTAGTAGTATCATATGCTTACAACAATTACCGTACGTTTGATCCATTAAATGCAAATACTCAGAACAGACCATATGTTCAAGGTCGTAACAATATCGGAACATATAGTGGAATCCCTCATAAATCTGTAGTAAATAACGCAGGTTCAGTATTGAATTCAGCTTATGGTCAGGGTGTACAAGTTAAGCGTATTGAAGGTCAAGGTAATGGCGGAAACTTCCTTGAAATGACTCAAGCATCAGTAGACGAAATATTTACTGGCATAACAAATAGTGTTCAAAATCCAGTGTACGAAGCGGGCAAAGGACCAATTGATATCACCGTTTATGATCCTTGGGCTGTTAAAGCAGGTTCATTTGAATTAGCATTCAGTGGAATTAGTGATGCAGATTACTATTATTTGTATAACAATCCTTCGCAATATGTTGGAATTAATGATATAACAGCAAATGGTACAACTGTAACTGTTATTACTTCTGGTAATTCAGGAATTACAGTTGGTACATATATCACATTAAGCAATGTTCAAGGTATTACTTCAACACCTGCAATTAATGGTTCTTTCGAAGTTCAGTATGCTAATGCAGATACTTTGAAATTCACGACAACAACATTTACAGGAACATTTACAACTGGTACAAATGCTCAATTACGTAGCTCTTTAGCGCGTTCAACGTTCAGTATTTCAAGTATCAATGAACAATTATATGAGAAGAATAAAATCTCAATGGCTATTTCTAAAATCAATGGTCAAGAGCCAGGAAATTTTGGAGCTACTAATAATGGTTTAATTGGTGGTACAAAAACCTACAAAACTCCTACTGATCAATGGTTTGGTGGTGTTAAAGATGTTGACGCTACTTCAATCTTAACATCTACTGCAAACTGGATTTTAAGTGGTACTCAAACAAACGTTGACCTATTGAATCCATCACCAAGTTATTTCTTGGATTCAACAGAAGCATACGAATCAATTCTTGAAGGTACATGGGCTCCATTCATTGTTGCAAGTAATGCAAAAACAGTGGCTGCACCAAAACCATCAAGAACGCCAGGAACAAGTAATTCATTAGACTTACGTTCTTTCATTAAATGGAGCTATTTACAATCAGTTGATGTGGTAATCACTTCTGATAAGTCAAAATGGACTCGTGCTGTAGTAATGGAAATGGGAGAAGATACAATGCCAACTATCGGTAATGCTAAGAAGTTTATGATGCGTAATCAGCACTCTGTAGATAAAAACGGATTAGCTTGGGATCAGCCCGGTGCTAACGTTGCAGAAGCTTCTTTAACAGATACAGTAGGTATGGGTTGGTTCCCAGGATACGCAATTAATGTTGAGACTGGAGAACGCTTGAATATAGTTTTCGGTGAAAACTCTGCATTGTTAAATGAGAATGGAACCGATATGAAATGGAATCCTACAGGTAATACTGGAAGAGATGCTAATGGTCGTTTAAGTTATGGTGGTATGCATTATATCTACGTTTACGGAATTGATACAATCGCAAGTACTCCTGCAGCACCTACAGTAGGTAAATATGATAATGGGGCTAAGGTTGATACTTTGTTTAGAAGATTTAGTAATGCTTATACCGCAACATCAAATGCTCCTTCTGCTAGAGCTGCATTCAGATCAATCACTTGGTGTTCATTACCATTAGTAAACGATGGGTTCACTTATAATGAAAGCTCATCATCAGATGTTAAAGTAAGTTTACGTGTAAGAAAAAATTATAAGCAATTTACATCAGAAGGTGCAACTCAGGTTAATGGTGGTAATCCTTATTATCAATTTACTATTCCAGGATCTTACGAGTTAACAACCAATGTGACTGAAAAGGCTAAGTCTGCATTAGATTATATAAATGTAGTTCCAAACCCTTATTACGCATACTCTACTTACGAAAAAACAAGAAGAGATCAATTAGAAAATCGTGTTCGTATTGTTAATTTACCTTCAAGATGTACTGTTTCTATTTATACATTGAATGGAACATTGGTAAGACAATTCAAGCGTGATATTTCTTCTGATGTAACTTCAGGAGCGATTGTAACTGAAGGTCGTGATAATAATCAAGCAACAACATTAGATTGGGATTTGAAAAATACAGCTGGTATTACAGTTTCAAGTGGTGTTTATATATTCCATGTAGACGCGGGTGAGTTGGGAGAAAAAGTTGTTAAATGGTTTGGTGTAATGCGTCCAATTGACCTTGATTCTTTCTAATACCTATCAATTCTAAAAAAGAAAAAAAAGAGATATGAAGAAAATTCTAATATATATTTCAGTTGCAACTATAGCATTTTCTGCTAGCACGTCGCAAACTTTTGCTGGTAACGAGGATCGTGCTGGTCAAAGTGGTGCTCACGAGTTGCTTATTAACCCATGGGCTAAAAATTCAGGATGGGGAGTAGCAGGACTTGCTAACGTGAGAGGTGTTGAATCTTTCGGTTTAAACCCTGCGTGTGCAGCCTATTCAAAAGGAACAGATATTTCCTTTTCACAAACTGATTGGTTAAGAGGATCAGATATTAAAATTAGTGCATTTGGTATTTCTCAAAAAGTTGGAGAAAGCGGAGCATTAGGTTTAACATTTATGTCAATGAACTTTGGAGAAATCCAACGATTAACTGAGGCTAATCCTGATGGTGGAAATGGTACTTATTCCCCACAGTTCTTAAACATCGGATTAACATATGCGAAAGAGTTTAGTAATAGCATCAAAGGTGGTATTACAACGCATATCGTTTCTGAATCAATTAATGATGTTAAAGCTCAAGGAGTCGCTGTTGATGTTGGTATTCAATATACAACAGGAAATAATGCAGATCACGACAATGTTCGTTTCGGAATCGCATTAAGAAACGTTGGTACACCAATGAAATATCAAGGTGAAGGTTTGTCATTTAGAAATGATAATGCAACACAAAACATTAATGTACTTCAAGAACAACGTACTGAAAGTTTTGAATTACCTGCATTGGTTTCAATTGGAGGTGCTTATGATATCAAAACTGGAGCAGATTCTCGTATTACTGCATCGTTTGCATTTACTTCTAATTCATTTATTCGTGATCAGATTGGAGTAGGTGTTGAATATGGTTTCAAAAACTCATTCGCAATTCGCGCTGGATATACAATCGATAAGAAAGATAAAAATGCAATTATCGATGAAGATATCACAGCATTAAAAGGATTAAGTGGTGGATTAACTTACGAAGTTCCACTAGGGAAATCTGGCAAGCGTTTCGGAATTGATTACTCATACCGTGCTACAAAAACTTTCGATGGAACACATTCTATCGGAGCGCATATATCACTATAATAATCAATCAAAATAATTGGAAGACCTTCTCGGAAGAGGAGGTCTTCCTTGCTTTAATAAGAGCAGCGTAAATTTTTAATATTAGTAACATGTCGAA